>CAIYBH010000472.1 GCA_903924405.1 uncultured Planctomycetaceae bacterium
ACTCAGGTCTATGATGTGCACGCCACCATCCTGCATCTGCTGGGCATCGATCACACACGACTCACTGTCCGTACCGACGGTGTCGATCGCCGCCTGACTGATGTTCATGGCCACGTGATTCACGACATCCTCAGCTGATTCCACGTCACCCGGGATCACTCCGCCGCAGCACCAGACCTTTGCCTGCCCCTGTCCGGTCGCTCCGGGCACCCGCTTTACGCTGCTCTCGCTCCCAGATACTATCACGCAGCAAGTGTCAATGTTCCTTCCCGGCAACCATCCCCAGAACAGGAATCCCACCAATGATCACCGTCCACAAATCCTGCCGGATCTTTTCCGGTCTGCTGGCCCTCCTGTGCGCCGCACTTCCAGCCATGGCCGCAGAAGAATACGTCTACGACGCAGTCCACTCCTCGGTCAGCTTCAAAGCCCGACACCTCGACATCAGCTGGATCCATGGCCGCTTCAATGAGGTCGATGGAAAGTTCTCCATCAACCGCGAAGACGCCTCAAAATCCTCGTTCCAGCTGACGATCAAGGCCGACAGCGTGGACACAGCAAATCCAGCCCGCGATGAACATCTGCGACAGCCGGATTACTTCGACACCAAACAGTTCCCAACGATCGAATTTCAAAGCACAAAAGTCAAGGCGATTGAAGGTGGCTTTGAAGTCACCGGCAACTTCACCATGCACGGCACCACAAAAGAAATTACCTTCAAACTGATGGGCGGTAAGCAAATCGAATCCCGCGGAGTTCGCCGTGTTGGTTTTTCAACCGAATTAAGACTGAAACGCAGCGACTTCGGCTTTGACAAGAATGCCATCGGTCCGATCGGTGACGAAGCCATCGTCATCATCGACTGCGAAGGAATGAGCAAGTAAGTCATGCCGGACGGATTCGTCTTTGCGCAGGCATTTTTCGCCTCCATGGGCGTCAGCGTGCTCGTTCTGCTGACGCCCTTTGCGTTACTTCGCCTGACCCGCAGCACGCCATCACTCCACAATCACTCCACAGTTTTTTCTGTCCCCGGTAGCATCGCCGCTGGAGTGATCGTTGGGTGCCATGTCCTTCAGTTCCCATGGACCTGGCCGCCCGCAAACGCCATCGAACGCTTCCTGCAGCTGTTCGTTCCCGGCACACTGATCGTGCATCTGGCAGTGAGTCTGTGGTCACACACTGCTGGAACAATCCGACTGCTGCGTCTGCTGCCCTCGCTCGCCTGCCCCCTGCTCATTCTGTACGGTTCCGTCCATCTCCGAGCCCCGCTTTCCGTCGCCGACCACTCTCTGCCAGGCACCGTGGCTGCACCGCTGATCATCGGCAGCTGTACCATCACCCTGCTGGCAGCAGTCTTCACCACGCAGTCGCTGACGCGTCGCACTTCACCCCTGATCACCGGACTCCTGATCACACTGACACTGCCCGCAGCCGGAATTTCCATCATGCTCGCGGGCTACATCAAGGGCGGCTCCGCAGCACTGCCACTGGCCGGCAGCCTGCTCGCCACTGTCCTCGGACTGCGATTCCTGCCGCATGAGCCGCGTCGGCACGCACTTCCGGACCTCGCACTGCTCCTGCTGTTCGGCCTGTTGATGATTGGTCACTTCTTTGGTCGCATCTCACTGCTCCAGGCCGCCAGCCTGCTCGTCTCCCCGCTGTTCGCCGCGGGCACTCCCCTGCCGCAGAAATTTCGCTCCCGACACACGGGCGAACTCCGCTTCCGCCTGCTCATTCTGGCAGTGCTAATAGCCGCACAACTCGCCCTCGCCGCCTGGGAATTCTCTGTGCGTATGAAACCGCTACTGGCCTGAAAGCAAGCCTCAAACTCGCGTCCAGGTCTGTCTCATGACAGGGCTTCGCAAGTCGATCGTAACACGACGACGTCGCGATTCCACCTTGTGGCCCGGGGCCGGCCATCAACTGAAATTCTGCAAGCCACCCCGTTGCCAGGTAAGCGAATGACTCAGGGGCCCCGGGAATTCTTCATTTCGCAGCCACTATCAGTCCACACGTCTGATACCACAATTCTTCGTCAGTGCAGACTCACACGTGTGGTCTGACTCGATCGAGAACTCCATCAATCAGCCAGTTCTCTGGTTTGCTCGTCGTCAATTCACTACCGGGCGCATAGTACAGGTCATTGCAGTCGACAGATCGGAGCGATCCTGTTCTGCACGAAGACAGCGTTGGTAAATCCGAAGTGACCGCCAAAATTCCACAACTTTGCCATGCCTCTATCATAACAGATCTGATAAAGATCCGGCGCGGCCTCCTGCTCCGAAACGACGGACGAGGAATCGTTGTCGACCATCTGAAACCCCAACGCTCCAGCGGACACAGCATGCCTTCGGTCCATCGTTCCAAAGATGATTGTGCCAAGCCCCACGGTCGGCAGGTCAAGTGGTGAGTAAAAATTCCAGATACCCGCTTTTGTGCGACTGAGCAGCGGGGTCACAGCAAACTTCCTCGAAACCGCAGCCGCCATCAGCGTGACAGACGTCACCGCCTGATCTTCTCGTAGATTCTCGAGCACAAACAAGGCCATTCCAGCTCCAGCCGAATGACCAATCAAATGGACCGGTTGTCCCGGAAAGTTGCTCTGGTAACTGATAATTAAGTCCGCTATGACCCGCGCCCGATCACGATTATGCCTGTGCATGACCAAATGCAGCGGGTTCCACGGACGAAAACGACACCAATCAATAATCTGAATCGAATGCGGCAAACCGGCGGCAAACAGCCCACGGGCAATGCTGTCGTTAATGGAACTGCAGCCTTCA
>CAIYBH010000473.1 GCA_903924405.1 uncultured Planctomycetaceae bacterium
CCATTTGGCTATTGGTTCCTGACCCCTTTTCTGAACCCTATTGGTTCCTGACCCCTTTTCTGAACGACCCCTTTTCTGAACGCCTCAAATGGTGAGCAGGATGTTTCGATTACTGGCATTTTATCAGGGGCGTCGACTGGACAGCGAATTTCTGCTGTCCCAGGGGGTGCACTACGCGCTGGGTCGCGCAAACGAGTGTACGATTCAGACGGACTGGGATGAGCGAATTTCGCGGCGGCACGCGGAAGTCGAGGTGGATTCGCAGGGCCTGCGACTAACGTCGCTCAAAACAGCCTCCAACCCGGTGTTTCTGGCAGGCACCGAAGTGGCCACCGCTCGGCTCGGCCACGGGCAAAGCTTTGTCATTGGCAACACCCGTTTCGAACTGCAGCAGGTCGCCACCACAGACACTCCCGGGGCGGATTCCGATTCCGGACAGGCGGTTCAGCAACTGGCGATTGACCGCCAGCAGTTGCAGCGTGTGCGTTACGATGACGCGACCCGACGTATTGAGGTGCTGACCAGCCTGCCATCTGTGATTCGAGAATCCGGGGTTGAGCGTGATCTGCACGTGCGACTGGCCAGTCTGCTGCTGGCTGGTGTCCAGCACGCGGACGGCGCGGCAATTGTGGGGCTGTCTGACCAGCATCAGGCACGCGTGCTGCATCAGGAACAGCGATTTGACGCTGGCCAGTCGATGCAACCCAGTGCCCGACTGATTGCAAACGCCCTCGGGCAGCAGAAAACGATTCTGCACATCTGGGATCATGCCGATCACAGCAGTCAGTACACGCAGGTCGCAGGCTTTGGCTGGGCGTTCTGCACGCCGTTTTCCGATCTGAAGGCCGAACGTGGCCTGTACCTCACAGGGCGCATCCCTGAAGACACCAGAGACAACGGCGAACTGCGACTGCAGGCGGAGATCAAGTTCACGGAATTCATTGCCGACGTGGTCACTGCACTGCAGCGCCAGCGACGGATGGAACGGCAGCAGTCCGGCCTGCGTCAATTCTTTTCCCCTCCCGTGCTGGAAGCTCTCGGACGGGACCTCGATACATCTCTTCTGGAACCTCGTGAATGCGAGGTCACGGTTCTGTTCTGTGACCTGCGAGGTTTCAGTCACCGTGCCGAAGAGGCCGCTGATAATCTGACTGGCTTGCTTGAACGCGTCAGCCTGGCACTGGAAGTCATGACCAGCCAGATTCTGCGTTTTGGCGGCGTCACCGGAGACTTCCAGGGCGACGCAGCACTGGGCTTCTGGGGCTGGCCACTGGCGTCGGCCGAATCCCCACTCAACGCCTGTCGGGCAGCACTGGCAATCCGCGACGAGTTCGCGAAGGCCCAGGCGGACCCGAACCATCCGCTAAAGGATTTCGAAACCAGCATCGGCATCGCGCAGGGGCGTGCGGTCGCCGGAAAAATCGGAACCCGCGAACAGGTGAAGGTGACCGTCTTCGGCCCCGTCGTGAACCTGGCCAGTCGTCTGGAAAGTATGACCCGGGAACTGCATGTGTCCGTATTGATCGATGAAGCCCTCGATCGTCTTGTCCGACAACGCCTGCCCCCGTCCGAAGGACGCGTGCGGCGTTTGCTGCAGGTGATGCCCTACGGAATGGATCGCCCGCTGTTTGTCAGCGAACTGGTTCCGGCAGAAGAACGCCTGCCAATCCTGACCGATCAGCATCTGACGGATTTCGAGCTGGGGGTCGGAGCCTTCATTTCCGGGCAGTGGTCCGAAGCGTGGAAGTATCTGCATCGCATGCCGGCCGAAGATCGGGCTCAGGATTATCTGTCCATGCTGATCACTCAGCATGATCGCAAGGCCCCGGCAGACTGGGATGGCATCGTTCGTATGAAAAAGAAAAACGGCTGATGACACAGGATCCAACAGAATCAGAGGCGGATGAAGCAGAGCAACTCCGAGTGCTGCAGCAACTGCGCACGCAACCGGAACTGTTCGCCGCCATTTCCGCCTGCACTCCCGCCGAACTCATCAGCCAGAAGACACTCCGATCCCGGTTTGATCTGCGTCTGGTGCCTCCGGCACTGGCCCTGCACGAAGCACGCGAGCGCGCTGTTGGACGTCTGCCCGACGCACGGCAACTCTGGCTGACACGAACTGGACTGGAACAATCCACAGCTCCGGAAATTGCCCGTCACAAGGCTCGCCGCTTCGCTTCAGCCGACCATGTCACCGACCTCTGCTGCGGCCTCGGTGTGGATGCGAGCGCCCTCGCGGAAGTTACCCGGGTCACTGCCATTGATGCATCTCCCGCTATGGCCACTCGGGCGCTCTGGAATGCAGAGGTCTGGGGAACGTCCAGCCGCATGCAAACGCGTCCCGGCGATGTGTCACAGCAATCCTGGGCCGGACATCTGGTGCATGCGGATCCGGATCGCCGGGATGGCCGCGATCGACCATCCAAACGGCTGGAACAGTACCGTCCGGATCTGACCTGGATGCAGCAATTAGTCACAACGGCCGCCGGAGGTGCCCTGAAAATCAGCCCCGCCAGCAATTTTCAGCAGAAGTTCCCCGGCTGTGAAATTGAACTGATCAGTCTCGGCGGAGAATGCCGGGAAGCCACCGTCTGGTTTGGCAGCCTCGCTGGCCCGCATACTTTTCGGGCCACCAATCTCACGACCGGAGAAACACTCTCGGAAGATCCACTGTCGGCCTGGACCAACGTCACGCCGCAACCAGGCGCTCTGCTGCTGGATCCCGATCCCGCGATTGTTCGATCCGGTCTGCTGGATGTGATGGCCGAACGGCTTGAACTGCTGCGTCTGGACCAGGAAGAAGAGTATCTGACCGGGGACGTACAGCCCCGCACGGGATTCGTCAGTTGCTTTCAGGTGCAGACAATCCTGTCCGCCAACGTGAAGGAACTGCGTCGATATCTGCGAGAACGACCGGCACGGGAGTACGAAATCAAGTGTCGCCGAATCGCCACGGATGCTCAGGCCATTCGTCGCCAGTTGCCGACTGGCGATGGTCCACCACTGGTCATTCTGTTCTGTCGGATTGCCGGTCGATCACACATCGTCGTCGCCTCACGACTTCCCCCGCTCGCCCCGTGCCCCCCCACTTCCCTTAACTGGGAGGGCCCTTAACTGGGAGGGCCCTTAACTGGGAGGGCGAAGTTCCACCTGAGCCGCGCACCTGCAAACGGGAGGACCTGGTTCCACCTGAGCCGCACACCTTCTAAAGGGGGACCTGGTTCCACCTGAGCCGCGCACCTGTTTGCGGCCTGGCTGGAACGCCGACCGCCGGAATTCAAAACTCCCGCTCTCTCCGTTACCCCGCGCCGTTTCTCATCACCACGCTTGCCGCACGTGGATCATGCGGGCCGACTAATGGCTACGCACCGGTCCCGGATGCCGCAACAACCGCCACCTCCAGCGTCGGCGTCGCAGACTCTGCGGACGTGACGGAATCCACGCTAATGCCAAAGATACGTCCGTAAATCAGATAAAACGTGGGCACCAGCACCAGCACCAGAATGGTGGACGTCATCAGGCCGAAACACAGGCTGGCTGCCATCGGGATCACCAATTGCGCCTGAAACGACGTCTCCGTCAGAATCGGCGCCAACCCGGCAATCGTGGTCAGTGACGTCAGCATCACCGGTCGAAAACGTCTGCCGCCGGCCTGCAGCACCGCTGTCTCCAGCGGAACACCACTGCGCACCGCACTATTAATAAAGTCCACCAGCACGATGGAATCGTTCACCACAATTCCGGTCAGGGCCACCAGTCCCAGAGTACTGAACAGCGTCAGCGGGATCTCCATGAACCAGTGTCCCAGTACCGCCCCAACAATACCGAATGGAATAATGGCCATCACCACCATCGGCTGACCATATGAGGTGAATTCCATGGTCAGCAGGACATACATCGCAATCAGTGCGACAAACAGACCGATCCCCAGACTGCGAACACTTTCTTCATCCTGCTCCTGCTGACCTTCCCAGCGAATCCGCAAGCCAGGGAACTTCTCCAGCAGCCCCGGCATAAACTCTGCCCGCATGTCCGCCACGATTTCCTTCGCATTGCCATCCTTTTCATTGATGTCAGCGGAGATAGTGATTGAGCGTTTCTGGTCGATGCGATTGATTTCCGAATAGCCACGGCTGACGGTCACATCCGCCAGTTCCGTAATCGGACGCTGGATCCCGTCTCCCCCGTCCACCCGAATATCTTCAAAGCGCGCCAGTGATTTGCGATCCTGTTCCGGATAACGCACCATCAGTTTCACTTCATGCCGTCCTCGCTGCAGTCTCATCACTTCTTCGCCATAGTAGGCAGCACGAACTGTTCGCGCGATGTTTTCCAGCGGCACCCCCATGGCCACGGCCCGCGGTTTTTCCTTCAGCTGCAGCTCCCATTTTCCGGGTGTGGAGTCATCTGCGACGTCAAAGACGCCCTTGTAAGTCGCCAGCTTCCGCTTGGTTTCCTCAACAGCCTGCTCCAGTTGCCGCATGTCAGATGCCGCTGCCAGCAACTTGAATTCGATCGGCTTGCCACCCGGACCGCGGGACTGCGAACCAAAGGTCAGTGTCTCCACGCCGGCAATCGCCCCCACCAGCTCGCGCCATTCCTGAACCACCTGCTCACTGGTCACATTACGCAAACCCGCATCAACCAATTCAGCGTACACCGTCCCCGCATGACTGCCTTCGGTCGTCTGACCACCGCCCGGCGCATTGTCGCGAACGATTCCCACCATCCGGTGTGTCACCATCACCAGTGGTCTGTCCGGCGTCGAGTACCGCGTGTTGATCGTCTGAATGGCTTTTTCAATGCGTTCCGTGGCCTCTTCCGTAATTCGACTGGGTGTGCCATCCGGGAAAATCACCGTCGAGATGACTTCCGGAGCATCGAGCTTGGGGAAGAAAATCGAAGGCACCGTGCCACTGGTCACCAGCGCCGCTGCCAGCAACAGAAAGGAAACCGCCAGACTGACCGTGATTGCGGAATGTCGTACACAGAAACGGATCACTGGTTGATAAATCACGGCGATAAAGGTGTCCAGAGCCCAATTCGTCCCACGATTCAGCCACCCGGTCAGCGGTGATGGCTTTCCGGAATCGTGGGCGAGGTGACAGGGGAGAGCAAAACAGGCCTCCAGCAACGAGATTGTCAGAATGGCAATCACGGCCAGCGGCATCACAGCAAAGAATTTCCCCATCACCCCCGTCACAAAGAACATCGGAACGAACGCGAACACGGTTGTCGCCACGGAAGAAAACACGGACGGTACAACCTCGATCGTTCCGTCGATGGCCGCCTGCAGCGGTGTCTTGCCCATGGCGCGATGCGTGTAGACGTTCTCGCCGATCACAATCGCATCGTCCACAACGATTCCCAGCGCAATCAGAAACGAAAACAACGACAGCATATTCAGCGTTTGATCAAACTGCAGCAGGACGGCACACGCTCCCAGCAGTGAAATGGGAATTCCGAGCGCCACCCAGAAGGCCAGCTTCAGGTCCAGGAACAGGGACAGGATCACAAACACCAGAATCAATCCCTGCATCCCGTTACGCAACAAAAGATCCATCCGATCCCGCACTTCAATAGACGAATCCGCCCAGACGCTGAAGGCATACCCCGGCGGCAGCGTTTTTTCCCGCACATAGTTTCGCACTGCATCAGACATGGCCAGCAGGTCCTCCCGGGAGGCCGCATTGACGTCAATCGCCAGACCGGGTTTCCCGTTGATCCGGCTGATGGACGTCGTGTCCATGAATTCGTCACGCACCTGCCCCAGATCGGAAACTCGCAACACCACGCCATCGGGGCGAGTGATCAGTGGAATCGCGGCAATTTCCTCACCCAGAACGCGTTTGTCCTTGCCTCGCAGCAGATAGGTTTCTCCCTGATCCCGAATCGTGCCCCCCGGCAATTCCAGATTGCGCAGGCGAATACGTCGCGAGACATCTGCCAGAGTCAACCCATATTCCCGCAGCGTTTTTTCGGGAATCTCCACGTCGATCTGATACTTTCGTTCCCCGGCGATTTCCGCCTGCGAAATTTCCGGAATCAGCAACAGGTCATCCCGCACCTGTTCCGTGATTTCGCGCAGTTGCAGTTCTGCATCGGGTGCCGTGGAATTCTCCTGGATCACACCCACCGAAATAGCCTTGTTCCGGAAGGTGATCTGCTGCACTTCAGGTTCTTCAGCCAGATCCGGAAAGCTGGGAATACGGTCCACCTGCGATTTGATTTCGTTCAGCACCTTCTGCACGCTGGGGACATCGCTCCGCACTTCAATCACGATATTGGCGGCGCCCTCCGCGGCCACTGATGTCACCTTCTTGATTCCGTCCACCGAACGCACGGCCTCTTCCACCTTCTGGCAGATTCCGCTCTCGACTTCGTCCGGACTGGCCCCGGGGTAGGGCACTGTGACCAGGACAATTTCCAGTTCAAACTGCGGAAAGACTTCACGGCGCAGCATGAACGCCGAAATTGTCCCCACGATCAACACGGCCAGCACCACCGTGTTCATTGCCGGGGTGTTGCGAATCGCCCATTTGACAGCAGAACCAGTCATCGTGAGGACTCCCGGGAAAGTTCATTCGCCGGAGCCGTCGTCTCCGGAGTGTTGGGCACAGCGTCTGCCGTTGCCTCGCGCTGAGTCACAGGCATTCCATCCTGAATGGATGCCAGCGGCGAGACCACCGCCTGATCTCCATCGACCAGTGGAATTTCCAGGGGATGCACCAGCGCAAAATCCTGCTGCATCTGCACCAGCGAGACAGGCACCACACGCAGCCGACCGTCACGAATAAGCCAGACCTGCTGTCCTGGACGAATCGCCTCCGCCGGAATTCGGAACAACGGTACGGGAGCATCAATCGGGATTCGCACGGTCACGTACATACCGCTCAGCAAAGTCGGCGGAGTCACCGAGGCAGGCGTCCTGCCGGCTGCAGCACGTGGCCGCTCCGGTTCATTCACCACAACACGGCAGGGAAACATGCGGGTGGCACGGTCCATTCCGGTGCCTTCATACCGCGACAGAACTCCTTCCCACACCGTCTCCACGCCCTCAAACTCAAAGGCCACTTCACAGGGCACCGCAGGGATCTGCAACGGATCAGACTTACGTTCAGACGAGCCCGGCTCTGGCTGGCTCTGCTGTTCCGACGTCGGCACCGGTTGCGCCAGCTCCCGGCGACTCTGCTGCCAGATCCATGCCAGTTCCTCGCCCTTCAGACTGCAGCGCACTTCCATGCGACCGGAATCACTCAGCCGCACCAGCGGATCGCCGGGCTTGATGTAGTCGCCCTCTTCTCTGGCATCATCCACGATGCGTCCCGTGATCGGCGCGGTCACCAGACAGCGTTTCAGATCCAGCCGCGTCCGCTGCAGCTCCACCTCGGCCAACCGCCGGGCGGCCTCTTTCGTACGACGGCTCTGAAGCAACGAATTCAACTGATTCTGCTGCAACTGCAGAGCGTTACGGGAGGTCAGTTCCTGACGAGTCGCCGTGTCCAGTTCCACCTCCGATGTGGCTTTTCGGTCAAACAGCGACTGTACTCGCTGCAGGTGCTGCTTCTGCAGGGCATTGTCTTCCTGTGCGATGGTCAGCAGGGCCGTGACATTCTGCATGTCCACTTCCAGAGCCCGCAGTTCTTCTTCCGCCTGATTAAGCCGCGCGGTCAGCCGCTGTTCGTCCAGCTGATAATTCAGCGGATCAATCTCAAACAGCACGTCCCCCTGATTGACGAATGAGCCGCTGCGGCAGATTTCTGCCTTCTTCAACACTCGCCCGGCCACCTCCGCACCGACAGTCAGAGTTCTCCAGGTCGAGGCCTCGCCATCCACAGACACCTGAAATGGCTCCGTCCAGCGGGAAACGGTGGACACATCCACCAATGGAATCGCCGCCTGCTGACCACTTTTGGAAGCGTCGGTGGGGACTTCCGGCTTTGCACCAAAAAAGATCAGCCCAAAGACGCCCAGCCCCAGAATCAGCACCGAACCCACCAGGTTCAGAACAAATTGCCGCACCCGCCCGGAGGATGACGTGGGACTGCCAGCAGAGATACCGCGGTCATCAGGAATCGTCATAAGAAATCACGTCCCATTGAGACGAAAAAAAATCAACCACATTGCGGGCAAAAAACACCCGTTCAACCCAGCAAAATATTCGCCCTCAGCCTGCAAACACTGAAACGAACAGCGCCTGCCCCGGAACATAGCGGAACATAGAACTTGCTGCAGATTTTAGCTGCATTCCGCCTCCCGGCACATCGCGGAATCACGAATACCGAAGTCAAGCCAATTCCCAGCGGATTTCCCGAATACCGCGAAGCCGCCCGTTTCGGGGCAGATCCAACCAGCCGTCGTCCGGACGTATTCGTTTCTGGCTGTGGTGGAATTCTCCCCCAGAATGACAGAGAACGGGAGACAAAACCGGACTTTTGAGTCTGATTCCCCAGCGTTGAGACAGTTTCCCGCCAATCTCTTCGGCAGGAACTCTACGTAGCGGCGACTTTGAAGCCCCCGGGATGGCGAAACCCTGTTCAACCAGAAGATTGTCGCGTTTCGCTCCCCCGAAACGTGCATCCGTTGTTCTCCGGCACACCAGCGAGCTGGGGACAGCCTTTGAAACATCTGTGTAGGCTGATGCTCACCTGAATTGTGTTCGTCTCGGTGGGCTAACGCCGCACCGTTCGCTTTTGAGAGACGCCTCGCTGCCAACAACACCAAAACGACAAGGATCTCCCAGGTGTACATCGTTTCGCTGATCGACCCCGGAGCCCCCGGGTTTATCCAGCACTGTGACGCGGCCCCGAGTGCAGGGACATTCCGACAATGCGGGCCACCCCGAGGCGTTGCATGGCCGCAGTGAGAGCCACGTGGTCCTGATCAGGTGACCGTATCACCTCGTTTTTCTGACGAATTGCCCCATTGAAATCCCCATGCAGCGTCTCGCTCATCATTCCTGTCGGAATCCCTTTGCTGACAGTTGACGGATGGTTCCCGTTCGAAACAATGCCACACGGTAAATCGGTTGTCGCAACCGGTGGTTACCCATGGGAACACAGTGGGAAGAGGGAGCAGTCCGGGTGGCAGATCAAAACAACAGCGGCAACTCAAGAAAACTGACCGCAGAGGAGTTGCTTAACACCCTTCTGGGCCAGGCGTCTTCGAAGAAGATGAAAGAGCGCACCACGTCGATGCTGAATGAAATGCTCAACGGTGATCTCGATATCCTCTTCGATGAACGTCCCGCGCATAACGGCAGCTACTTGTCCCGCACTGAACGGCGGGCGATGGAAGCACGGCAAAAAAAACAAGACCGTAATCCTCGCGCTGCACTCCCCAACAACTCGGAGGCGGAAGATCCGCTTCGGCCACCAGCCGGGCCCCCCGCCAGCAGGGAACTGCTGGACACCTGGCGACAATCACTTGGAAATGCGCTGAACAGCCACACCCGCCAGCACTCCTTCTGGAGTCCTTCTTCGCTCGAGAAATTCACCGTCGAGGCAACCAATTTCAGTTCGTGGGTCGATGTCACCTTCCAGTACCAGGGCAAGTACCTGCGTGGGTCGTTTTCCCTCGACCACCGCACAAAAAAAATCGGGCTGATGTGCCAATGCGGTCATAGAAACATCTGCGAACACACGCATCTCATCGTGACCGAGCTGCTGAAAATTGTAAAAACTCCCGGCGCGCCGCTTGAGGAAGGGCTGCTGGGCAAGACGCTGCGGGAACGTGAACAGGAAAAAACACTCAACATCCTGAAGTCGTTCACTGCAGTCGTATCTCGCAACACCGAGCATTATTATGATCGACCCGGACAGGACACTCAGCAAACGCCGTTAGTCCGCTATGGCTGGAATCTCTCGTGGAAACCCGAGCTCAATCAGTCCATCGCAGCGCTCCTGCCCGTGGAAATGCAGGAACGAAAAAACGGTGGCTGGACCAAAGGACGCGAACTCTCACTCGATTCCTTCCTCAGTACCAATGAAGCGAACTGGTCGGAACTGGATCGCAAAATCGCGTCTAAGATCAACACCACCTCCAGCTGGCAGGTAACCAGTCTGTCAGTTCTCGAAACGCTCGAACTCCTCGCCGATTCAGATTCATTTCTTCTCAATAAAGAACCCGCCACCGTTTCACTGCAGCCTCTCGAATTATTCGTCAAGGAGGTACCCGACGGCTTTCAATTGGAAACAACCGCCACCCGGCTGCTCAGCGCACATCCCGGGGCTGGGCAGGTCCAGATTGGATCCACAAATCGCGCCGTTCTGATTGTACTTCCTGCCGAACGCCGCGTCGTCGCGCTCAAAAGTCCCGGAGACAGCACACAGATCACTCAGCACCTGAAGGAACATTCTTTCGTGCCAGCCCGTGCCGCTGAGGATCTGAAGCAGATTCTGCTGACACTCAGTGGCTCATTGCCCGTGCACTTGCCACCGTCTATGGCCCCTATTGAAGAACAAGTCCCGTCTCGCCCTGCGCTGCTGATGTTGCTGCGTCCCAGTGGTATGCTGGACATCAGCATCGTGATGCGCGATCCATTTGATCTGCTGGATTTCCCCGGCGAAGGCCAGATTCGCAAAATCATTCAGGAAAAACGCGGTACGGTGCATTACATCCGGCAGACAACCGAAGAACTGCGCGTCGCTCGGGACCTCGTCACCACCCTGCTACTGGACCAGCAACAGCCCACCCGCGACTGGTCCTGGCGCATCAATCAGGGCGATGACATCAGCAGGATCCTGCAAACCGCCGGAGAACTCGTCGAACGTGGCGAAGTGGCCGTCATGTGGCACAAAGAATCCGCCAGTCAGCTCGACGTCATCGGACGCGTCTCTGCCCAGAATGTACGCGTCTCCGTCGCCCGACAGCGAGACTGGTTCGGACTGGACGGCACCTGCACACTTGGCGATCGCGAAGTTCCCCTGAAGGAACTGCTCGCCGCGATTCAGGGACGCACCATGAACGGCCTCATCGAAGTCTCTCCGGGAAAGTGGGCTTCCATCGCCGATGACATCCGCCGCACACTCACCCGCCTGGCCGACGTCAGCATTGAAACACGCGGCAAACTGCAACTGGATGCTTCCGCCGCTCCCGTCGTCTCGCTACTGGAAAAATCTGACATTCAGCTCAAAGCCGACAAGCACTGGGAAAAGTGCCTGAAACGACTCCAGGACGCCACCGACCTCACACTTGATCCACCTTCCAGCCTCAACGCCAGCCTCCGCGATTATCAGACCGAAGGGTTCCGCTGGATGTCACGACTGGCCCACTGGGGCATCGGTGGTATCCTCGCCGATGACATGGGACTCGGAAAAACCATCCAGACTCTCGCAGTTCTGCTCACCCGCAAAGACACCGGCCCGGCGCTGATCATCGCCCCCACCTCGCTGGGCTTTAACTGGCAACGCGAATGCGAACGCTTCGCCCCCTCGCTCCGCCCAGTCCTCTTTCGCGAATCAGATCGCCCCGATCTGCAGAATCAGGTCGGTAATGGTGACCTTGTGATCTGCAGCTACGGACTGGCCCTCCGTGAAGTCGAACTGCTGAAGAACATCGAATGGGGCACACTCGTTCTTGACGAAGCTCAGAATATCAAAAACACCAACAGCAAAACGGCCGCCGCCGTCCGCAGTATCCCCGCCAACTGGAAAATTGCCCTCACCGGCACACCCATGGAAAACCACCTCGGCGAACTCTGGAGCATCTTTCACACGGTCGCTCCCGGAGTCCTCGGTCCGTGGGAACAGTTCCGCCGCCGCTTCGCCTCACCCATCGAAAAAGATCGAAACCCCGATCGTCAGGCGGCCCTCTCCCGCGTCATCGCACCGTTCGTTCTGCGCCGCTCCAAGGCCGAAGTACTCCGCGATCTGCCCGCACGCACAGAATCCAATCTGCTCGTCGATCTGACGCCCGCAGAACGCAGCCGCTATGATAAAGTGCGACTGGCAGCCGTCACAGAACTCGATCAGATCGGCGGCGAAGAACTCTCCCACGATCAGCGTTTCAAGATTCTGCAGATTCTTACTCGTCTGCGACAGCTGGCCTGCCACGTCGGACTTGTCGACGAGTCCTGGAAAGACTCGTCGTCCAAACTGGACCTCCTCCTCGAACAACTCCAGCAACTGAAGGAACGTGGCAGCCGCCCACTCATCTTCAGCCAGTTCACCTCTCACCTCGATCTGATTCGCAAGGCCTGCGAAAAAGCCGGCATCACCTTCCAGTACCTTGACGGACAAACCACGCCCTCGCAGCGACAGGAACGCGTCGAAGCCTTCCAGCGCGGCGAAGGTGATGCCTTCCTGATTTCTCTCAAAGCCGGCGGCACCGGTCTGAATCTCACCGCGGCCGACTACGTCATTCACATGGATCCATGGTGGAATCCCGCTGTCGAAGATCAGGCGACCGACCGTGCCCACCGCATCGGTCAAACAAAACCCGTCATGGTCTACCGCATCATTGCACGCGGCACCATCGAAGAACAGATTCTGCTGATGCACGGCGAAAAACGCGACCTCGTTGACAGCGTCCTGACCGGCGCCGATACCGCCGCTCGACTGTCCACACAGGACCTTGCAGAACTGATCCGCCAGGGCGTTTGAACCCGTCGCACCAACCATCATGAAAAACCACAAAGACCTGGCAATCTCGGAAAAATACACAGCACAGAGCAGCTCCGCAGACTTCTATGGTCAGCGTGCGTAAACCGTGAGATTTCTTTGGATTCTCCCGGGCAATCTCGCTTTTCCACCTCGACCTTCTGTATGGTTCCAAGAGAATCCGCAGGGATTCCACATTCGGAAAGCACAGGGGTTCCTGAACAACACCGCGTTCATGACGAAAGTCCGTCCTGCCGCGCGGGGGTGGAGCAATAGCGATGACAGGCACAATTCGGCTGGTGCTGAGTTTTCACAATCATCAGCCAGTCGGCAACTTCGATGGCGTGTTCGAGCAAGCCTGCCAGGACGCTTATCTGCCGTTTCTGGACGTCATGCAGGATTACCCGGAAATTCCGTTC
>CAIYBH010000474.1 GCA_903924405.1 uncultured Planctomycetaceae bacterium
GAGGCGGAAGCTGCCACGGCACCTCAGCCGGCCGACCTTGCCGAGCAACTGGAAAAACTGCGTACCGAGGTGCAGAAGTTGCATGAGGAGGTGCAGCGACTTCAGAACAAGTGACGACGCTGCTGGTTTCTTACGACCATGAACAGACAACAGCCACACTGCAGTTGAGTATTGCAGTCTGGCTGTTGTTGTTTTGTATCGGGTAGATTTCTGCACGTCGGTTGACGGGCCGTTGGTGGATGGCGTCACTGGGTTGACGTGGGGTCAGCTGAATGAAGGGACGCACCGTCAGAGGATTGCTGATTCGGAAGCGAGTGTCGAGCTGTACTGTCTGCGTCGGGGACTGCGATGATTGATGGGGGGGATGAATGAGACGCCGGCAGTGACACTGCCGCGTAGTCCTCCAGTTTCTGCCGGGAAAACGCGAGGAGTGCCAGCAGGCTGGGGAGATCACGTTCAACGGCCTGTGTGACCTGAGAGGCTCGGCCGCGGAATTCGTTGGCTTCATGCGAGGCCTCGGCATGCCAGCGTCTGATGAGCGGAAGTTGTTTCTGAGCCAGTTCCAGTTGCTGTTTTGCTTTTTCCAGATCCTTGACTTCTTCGATGCAGGAGGGACGGAAATCTCCCGTGCGGCGCATGCGGCATTGATGCAGTCGAACGCGCGCACTGGTCATCTCACGCATGCAGTTTTCAACTTCACGTTTCCAGAAGTTGGGGCGATCCTGTTCCAGCCACAGCATGATTTGTCGGAGCTGGTGATCGAGTGCTGCGAGACAGGTGCGGGCTTCGTCCTGGAAAGCAATCACTGCACTGCGGAACTGCTGAATCGCGTCGGTGGATGAGACATTGGCTGAGCCTGCCATGAATCTGCCCTGCTGTGTGCTGTGAAGGTGAGTTTGTCCGATGTTGGCGGAAAGCGGGAGCTTGAAGCCCCTACTGTTGCTGCAGGTATTCCTCGACCAATTGTGCCTTTCTGAGAAGATAAGGAATGAACTGTTCGTTGGAATCCACAAAGCGACCCAGAGCCTTCATGTTGGCACTGAATTCTTCGGAGAAGCGGAGATGCTCCTGGTCCCGCCATGTCTGTCCGAGGTGGCTGAGTTGTCCTGCCACTGCGGTGGATTTGTCGTTGATTTCTTCGTTGAAGCGTCGCAGCATCTGAGCGAAGCGACGTAATTCACCTGGGTCAACAATTGCCTGGGCCATGACGGTCTCTCTGCATGGTGAGAAGGGTGCTGAAAGTCAGACGATTCGGCAGCATGGTACAGAAACGGAAATAGTGACGATATCTCCGGGCGGACATGACAAAAAATATGGTGGGGCGACATGACTGTTTCAAAACAGGCCCTCCGGTAGTGGAGGTCATGCCTCGCGGGTTGTTGGGAGGCGTCAATCTGCATGCCGCAGGCGTTGCGGCGACGAATTCTGGTTGCGGGAGGTTGGCTGACGTCGGATCTGCAGATCAGAAACGAGGCCACGGGAATTCAGTCAGGTTAAAAAACGGGAGTGCCCGGGAGTCGGGATGCCTGGAGAAACCAGTCCGTGAACAGAGTTTCGCTGAGCACGTCCTGCTCGTGAATGTGAACATAGCGAACATTGGCGACTTTGGATTCCACTGGCGGTTGCGGATTCAGAGAATCGCCCGAAAAGAACGCCAGTTTCACGTAGCGTGTTGTGCAGCTGAAGGCGGTAAACCATCCCTGCCCCTCAAGACCGTAGAAGGGCGTGTTCCAGCGGACCGCCTTTCGAACGTTGGGCACAGTCTGAACAATCATGCGATCCAGTTGCGCCCCGATTGGCGCTTTCCAGCCCGGCATCGCCTGGAGATACGCCTGAACCGCTGCGTCACCGTCGCCTTTGGGGATCTGCGGATTGCCGCCGGTCAGCAGTCTGGGAGACTCGGATTTCGTTGTTTTGTTAGATCCCGACATGGTCCTGTGTTCCTGAGGAAAAGATCTTCGCAATGCTCTGACGACGCCGTGAGGCAGCGAGTCGTCTGATCACCAGGGCTTTGCACCGATCGAGGCGCACTTGATCAGATCCAACCAGTTAAAGCCGTCGATGAGTCGACGATTTGTCACCATCAATCGGCCCTCCGAAGGCGGCGCGACGGTCGTAAGGTCCATGCGAGTGATCGCTCGATTCGTCGTCAGGGTGATGGTGTATCCCGCTCATGAGTTGTTGAATCCCGTCGGAGTCACTCCCTGATTCGGAATGGATGGTATTCCACCGGACGAACATTCTGTGAAGGCAACGAGACGCCACCGGTGGATTGGCCTGCCGCAGGCAGATTTGATGATGGCGTCAGCTAGTTTTGGGGATTTGTGGTTGGCTGACGTGGCTGAAGTTCACGATGCAGAAAGTCACAGGCCTTCTCTAAAACGGCTGCGTTCATGGCGGCCTGCAGATGATTGGCACCGTCAATCTCATGCCACTCAACTCGAACGCCCTCTTCCTTCAGGGCATCATGGCAGACTCTGGACCATTTCAGAGGGACCAGTTCGTCAGCTGTGCCGTTGAAGAAGAAGAAGGGTGGGTCCTGAGCATCTGCAAAGGCCGCAGCAGAGGCGGCATGGAACTTTTCCGGTACTGTGCTGAGATCCCCTCCCATCCAGTAGTTGGCCCATTTCCCATTGTCAGCAAGCTTACGGAAATCCGTCGGGGCACCACCAGCCGCGATGGCCTGCAGACGCGTGTCGACATTTCCATTTTGCGAGTTTGCTGGCTCGCCTGTGGTCCCCAGCAGGCAGACAAGATGCCCGCCGGCGGAGTAGCCGATGGCGCCGAGTCGGTCCGGGTCGATTCGGTATTCCATGGCGTTCTTTCGAATCCAGCGAACTGCCGCCCGACAATCATCAATTTGAGCCGGGAATTTGTGCTCGGGGGCAAGACGGTAATCGATCGCGAAACAGGCCATCCCCCTGGCGGCGAGGGCGCTGGCGTAGGCGGCCAGTTGCTTACGATTGCCGGACCGCCATGCTCCGCCGTGAACGACAAGGACGGCGGGATGGGGGCCGGGGGTGGTTGGCACAAACGCGTCGAGCAGCAGTTCTCGTTCGTCTACTTTTGAATAGACGAGCTTTTCCTTGATTTCGAACGCGATGTCCTCTGCCTGGAGCGGAAGAGAACCCAGGCAGAAGCAGACCAGAAGGGCTCGTAAGGAAAACATATCGGTTCCTGAAGTTGACGGGAGTCGCAGAGCTTGGGGTGGATGCTAGCCACGGTGGCTGCGACTGAGCAAGTCAGGAGCAGCGAAGCAACGCAGGCGGTGGATTGTAGCTCTGATCCTGCAGATGGACCGCGCACTGCACGGTGGAACCGCTCGAAAGGCAGCTGGTGAGGATTGGGGGGATGATCCGGATTCTGCGGCCCGGCATCCGGAACCATCCAACCATCGCCGTTGACTTTTGCCAACAAGGTGGGTGGCACCCAAAGTGGGCACCCAAAGTGGGCAACAGTGTAGCGCCGCAAGGTGGGTGGCACCCAAAGTGGGCACCCAAAGTGGCTACAAGGTGGATGGCACAAGGTGGATGGCACCTTTGTGGCAGCAGATGGCACGTGTGTGGCCGCACCTGTGTAGCGCCGCAAGGTGGGTGGCACCTGTACGATTCGCTTCTATCGGTCCTATCGGTCCTATCGGTCCTATCAGTCCCATCAGTCCCATCGGTCCCATCGGTCCC
>CAIYBH010000475.1 GCA_903924405.1 uncultured Planctomycetaceae bacterium
AAAAAAAATGAGACCTGACCCCTTTTTGAGTTTTGGAGGAGATGGAGATGTTGCGATTTGTATGCGCGTTCGCTCTGGTACTGGCGGCAGCAGCCCTGTTCTCAGCGGCTCCTGAATCATCCGCTGCTGGCTACAACAATTCGTTCCCAGCGAATGATGTTGAGCCGGTGGAGCAGAGCATGCATGAATTCATGGAGTATGTGTTTCAGCCTGCGTATCTGAGGTTGAAGCAGTCGATGGCTGCCGCACCGGCTGACAACAAGGGCTGGAAGGCCATCAAGGCGGATTCGCTGACTCTGGCGGAGAGCTGCAACCTGCTGTTCAGCCGGGCTCCTGAAGAGGGGCGAGCGGACTGGAACGCGCACGCGAAAGCATCACGTGAAAAGGGAGCGGCGTTGTATGCTGCCGGGGTCAAAAAGGACTTTGCCGCCGCGGGAACAGCGTGGAAGGCGATGCTGGAAAGCTGCAATACGTGTCACCGTCAGTTTGAGAACGGGAAACACATCCTGCAGCCCTAGTCAGGCAGAATCAGCGGCGTCAAGCAAAATCCGAGGGATCCGGCGAATTTCACAATCTACTGAAATTCGCCGGAATTTTGTTTGCAACGGCTCTAAGCCCATGATCTCAGGCTGACCGAGTCTGCCGACTGAACCTGGTTCGTGTTCTGGTATCTGATGGTTCCGGCTGAGGGTGCCTGGGCAATCAGGATTGTGTGATGTGGCTGAGTGTTACGCTCAGCACGCGGGGAGTGAATTCGGAATTTATGGCCACGAAAACACTGCGGATTGCGACTCGAAAAAGCGCTCTGGCGCTCTGGCAGGCCAATTACATGGCCGCGCGTCTGCGTGAGCTTCCGGAGACGCCCGAGGTTGAACTCGAGTTGATTGTCACCTCCGGCGACCAGAACCAGACGGACGCCTTGCGTCAGTTTGGGGGCACGGGCGTGTTCACGCGGGAAGTGCAGAAAGCCGTACTGGACGGTCGGGCCGATATGGCGGTGCACAGTCTGAAAGATCTGCCGACGCAGTTGGCCGAGGGTTTGACGCTGGCCTGTGTTCCCACGCGGGCGCCCCGGTGCGACTGTCTGCTGCTGCCGTCCGGGCAGGGTCCGCTCACATCGCTGGATCAGCTTCCACAGCGAGCGCGGATCGGCACCGGCAGCCCTCGTCGTCAATCGCAATTGCTGCATCATCGACCAGACCTGCAGCCGACGGAGATTCGCGGGAATGTGGACACGCGTCTGAAGAAACTGGATGAAGGACAGTTCGACGCCATTCTGCTCGCTGAGGCCGGATTGCGACGACTGGGACTGGACGATCGCATTTCGCTGGTGCTCAGTCCGCCACTGCTGTACCCGGCCGTGGGTCAGGGAGCACTGGGCATCGAAGCTCGAGCAGACGACGCTGATGTTCGTGCGTTGCTGGCGCAACTTTCCTGTCCAACCACAACAGCGGAAGTTTCGGCGGAGCGTGCGTTGCTGCGAACGCTCCGTGCAGGTTGTCATGCGCCGCTGGGTGTCTGGACCGAACTGCGCGGCGACACGCTGACGCTGACAGGCGTGCTGTTATCACAGGATGGTCAGACGCGGGTCGAACAATCGGCCGTGGGCACGGTGAACGAGGCGGAAACACTGGGCATCACTGTCGCCGAGTATTTGCTGGCATCCGGCGGGGCCGAACTACTGTCTGTGTGATGAGCGAAGGCGCGCTGCGGTTCAGCCGCGGGCCTGAGGGCTGAAGCCGGGCAAGGGCTGCCTGGCAATCGGGACTTGTTGATGGGGAGAATGGGACATGGCGAAGAAGGCGATCCTCACGGATTCAGAAAAGCATCGCACAACGGGGTTTGCACGATCGGGCCTCGTGGATTCCGCTCCGGGGACGCCGGCGCAAACTGTGCATGATGGCGACACGGTCAATGTGCAGCTGGACGGAAATCTGGGGCTGCGGCTGCTGGGGATTGACACACCGGAAATCAGTTTTTCGCTGCCTTCGGGTCAGTTTGCGGGGCTGGACGATGCCCGATGGACTGAATTTCTGTCGAATCCATGGTCGGACCAGTGGGGGCCGATGAGTACCGGGATTCCACCAGCTTTGCAAGCCTTTCTGCAGGCAAAGGTTGGTTCGGATGCCGCATCCACGCACTACATGCACGCGGTCGCATCGCGTGAGGAATTTCGGCGACTGGTGGAGCAGGACATGCAGATCCTGCAGCAGTCCCCGGAGACTTTTCGGTACTACATGAACTTCGGTTTCGAGGTGATGGATGGGTACGGCAGACTGTTGTGCATGCTGAATCGCAATCAGCCCAACGCCACGCAGCCGACACCACGACCGCCCACCTACAATCTGCGGATGCTGGAGCGCGGGCGAGCCTTTGCGTATTTCATCTGGCCGAACGTTAATCCGTGGGACCGTCCGGAATCGATTGAAGAGGCCGTGATTCCTCCGGGACAGGCACGGCAACTGGCTGAGACTGATCGGGAGTTGCGGACGGCGCGAATGGCGGTGAAAGAAGCGCGCCGCCAGCACCTTGGAATCTTCGATGCCATGCGTCCTCTGCTGCTGGAGCCGTTTGAACTGCGAAATCTGTCGCGGCGTGCGGGAGCCTCACGGTTCCTGATTGACCTGACATCCACCTCCGACTCCCTGATTCACCCACTGGAATATAACTCGGTCCCATTTTCCGAGGATCGGCTGTGGATCCCCGGGGCCTATGTGCCGCTGTTTGAAAAGGCCGGGTGGAAGGTTCCGGCGTCGCCGGGCTGAAAGCTGCGAGCGGCGTTGGGAAAACGGCGGGGCGCAGCAAACACGGAAACAGACGGTTATGGACACTCAGACAAGTTGCGAAAAGCGGAACTCCGACGACATCGTTCGCATGTTTCGCCGACTGGCCGGTCGGGCTGAGAACTGGCGCCCGGACATCGGTGTGATCCTTGGGTCTGGTCTTGGTGGTGCCGCGGATCGGCTTGTTCGGGGTAGCGGGACAGTCATCCGGATGTCGGAACTGCCGGGACTTGCGACGCCCCGTGTTGCAGGTCACGAAGGTCGATTTCTGGTGGGTGGTGGGGAGCGCGGGGGCGTGTTGATTCAGCAGGGGCGAATTCATACGTATGAGGGACATACGATGGAAGACGTCACTGCGAGTGTGCGGCTGATGGCGGGTCTGGGAATTCACACGTTGATCCTGACCAATGCGGCTGGGGGAATTCGTGAAGACTTTCAGGCCGGCGATTTCATGCTGATCCGGGATCACGTGCGTCTGCCCATTCTCGGCGCGCCCGCGTTGCGAGACCTGCCTTGTGTGGAACGCATTCCACCTGCGGCGCGAGTTGCGGGGGGACCGCAGGGTGTGTGGGATGCTGAGCTGCGACGTCTGGCACGCACGTTGCCAACATCTCTGCGAATTCATGAGGGCACCTACGCCATGATGCCTGGCCCTGCATATGAGACTCCGGCCGAGGTGCGCATGCTGCGGACGCTGGGCGCCAGTGCCGTGGGGATGAGTACGGTTCCTGAGGCCATGCTGGCCTGGACGCAGGGGATTCGCGTACTCGGTGTGTCGTGCATCACGAACATTGCCGCGGGGCTGCAGCGGCAGACGCTGAGTCATGCGGAAGTCACGGCGACGGCAGCCGCCGTGGGCGATGACTTCTGTACGTGGCTGGACTCGTTGTTGCAGCGATTGACTGCGTGACAGGGGGAACGCGGAAAGCGTGGCGTGGGGAATGGAAAGCCGGCCGGTGCGGCGGCTCGGGAATGGCTCAGACACGAATTCGCAGCCTGCAAAAGCCGCCCGCAGGACGCTGGAGGCCGGGCTGCCGTTCAGATGCAGGTCATCAAACAAAACGAGCCGGACTGCCAACGCAGACCGGCTCGAAGTCTTCAGCGGGACGAGCGACTGTCAGTTGATTTTCATGGCCGCGGCCAGAATCTGTGACGTCGTCGGTCGCATGATGCGTGGATCGACCATTTCGCCCTTCTGCAGCGTATTACGAATGTCCTTGCCGCTGATGGACCATGGTTTCTCGTCTTTGTGACGTTCCATCAGATCGACGCGGCCCACGGATTCGTAGTAGGCAGCGAACCCGACATTCACGGTGCGAATTTTCAGATCACCACCGAGCTTGCCAAAGATCTGCTGGGCATCGAAGTCACCCCAGATGGCTTCGCCGTTATGATACGGGGCATCGGCATGTTTCCGGCCGATGATCAGATGAGTGTAACCCATGTTCTGTCGGTAGATGCCGTGCATGACAGCTTCTTTGGGACCACCGTAGAACATTTTGATATCGAGACCCAGCAGGACAACTCGATCCGGAACGGACTCATTGCGTGGCCCCCAGAGGGACTGATCGCTGTCGCCATCGCCCAGGGCGCGATCGCTGATAAGTTTTTCGTAGGTCTGCATGCGGATTTCCGCATTCACGTCATCCCCTTTTACCTCACCAATCAGCGGGTTCAGGCAGGCACCGGCATTGAAACCTTCGCGGAGAAGGGTTTCGAGTCCGTAGACAAGGGCGTATTCATGGGCGCGGTGCAGAGGATTGCGGGTCTGGAAAGCGACCACGGCATTCCAGCCACGTGACGCCAGCATTTTGCGAACTTCCCGGGGCGTCAGAACGTACTGTCCGAACGCCGGGTTACGTGGCTGGGGGAGAACGCGGATTTCGCCACCGATGAGGTGCGACTTATCCGCTTCACCCTTGATCACCATGTCAGCACCGGGGTGATCAAGTCGGTCAGTGAGGTACACGGACCGCAGGTACTTCAGCTTGGGCCACGCGTACACGTCGTTGATTTCCAGCGTGGCAACGATGTCGCCGCTGGGCGCCGTCAGGGCCACCTTCTGGCCGGCCTTCAGGGTTTTGGAGAGATCGGCCGTGACAGGGAACGCGAGTGGAATGGTCCATGCGTACTTCTGGCCATTGCTGACCACATAGCACTCATCCAGAACCTGGTGATAAACGGTGGAATTCATCGGACCGGTCAGCGGGCTGAGGGTTCCGTCACCAAATCGGTAGACGGTCGACAGGTCACCGGCGGAGACAGGAACCTGAGCAAGCGTGCGGGCCTCGGCCAGAAATCCATCAATTTCTGCCGCAGGCACAGTCCTGCAGATGGGTTCGCTTAAACCACCGTGGGGAGCAATCAAATCGGCCATTTCAAATCTTCCTGGAGGCATCCATGAACAAGGGGAACGGTGAGGAACAAGGGAACTAGTGAGTCCGTGAGGGACTGAACGCTGAGGAACGCCGGAGTGTCGGGGTCTGGATTGACCACGGCTGTCCCCGCCATCGAGGATTGCGGACCTTCGCAAGGCGACGGTTGCAATCACCCGGACGCGGAGCAGCTCTGCGAACATCGCGGAAACCGGCGACAGCGTCGGTTGAAACCTTCGATGCGGGACCGTAGAGGAACGGGGCAAGGGAGTCAAGAAGTAGTCTGTTGCAATATTGCCGGCCGACGCCAGTGCGACTCTGACCGGAATTAAACGGCAGACCGAATACGGCCGGCGTCAGCATGAACCGGGGCAGTGATAACGCCGGGGAACCTTACTGCGGGAGACTGGGCGAAGCAGGCAAATGGTAATGAACGCCCGGAAGAAGCCGAATCTGCCTGAGAATCCGTAGAATCGGACGGTAGCACGACACGCGCATGGGTGGAAAATCGGGAAAGCCGGAATTTGCATTCAGGACTTGCGGAAAACGGCCGGGACGGAAGTGGGCCCCGTGTTTTTCTCCGGGCATCCTGTCGAAGGAAAATGAGAATGGGATCACTCCGAACTGACGTGGCGTTCAGAAAAGGGGTTAGCGTTCAGAAAAGAAGCGTTCAGAAAAGGGGTCAGGAACCAATAGCCAAATGGCCCGAAGGGTGCTTCGCACTATTGGTT
>CAIYBH010000476.1 GCA_903924405.1 uncultured Planctomycetaceae bacterium
GGACGACATGGCCGCGCTGGGCCTCCGGGACAGGATGATGGATGGGTTTCACCGGGAGCATGAAGACGGGAAATAGAAAACGCAGACTCCGGTGCAGCCGACGTTTTCAGCTCAGTTCGCAGGGTAGATGCAATCGTTGAATTACTGTGGGGGCAGACTGGCGGGGATCGCAGTGCGGTCCGCTGTTCTGTCGCTGGAAGTTGAATCAGACCGCGGGGACGTCCGCAGTACGGTGGCCAGGTGCTGTTGAAACTGTGCTGCGGAATTCTCCAGCGTCCCGGAATTGTCCACAACGAAGCCACAGGCCTGTCGCTTCTTTGCCAAATCCCACTGAGACGCCTCGCGACGGGCCAGCTCGTCCGCTGTCCAGCCACGCTGCAAAAACACACGCTGCTGCCGCAATACCAGCGGCGTGTCGATAAAGATCAATCCATCACACTCCGCCGCCCAACCCGCCTCCAGCAGCAGGGCAGCATCCAGCAGTACGGCGTCCACTTCCTGCGGAGCCTGTTGAATCTGTCGATGAATCTCGGCACGAATCCCCGGCCGAACCAGCTCGTTCAACGCGGCCAGATTCTGCTGAGATTCCGGCGTCGACCCGAACACCAGCGAACCCAGTATCCTTCGATCAATCTCGCCGTTTTCACCCAGAATCGATGAACCAAAGCGTTGTACCAAAGCCTGGCGAACCGCGGCTTGCTGCAGTTGCTGATGCCCGATCCGATCCGCATCAACCACCGACAACCTGAAACCCGAAATCGCCCGGAAGACAGATGATTTCCCGGCCCCTACTCCGCCAACCACACCGACCACAACGCGTCGCACGCCAGTGTTTCCAGCGTTCGTTGCCTGCTGCAAATTGTTGTTTTCGTTGGTGGAAATAATCGCGACTGCGGATGTAAAGACCGTCGGCCCCGCTGACCCGCACACTCCCTGTCAGGTCCACACAGACCAAACCCCGCTCCCCCACACAAGGACCGATTCGCCAACCGGAATGCCAGCCAATAATGCCAACAAACCTGTCGTCGTCAGCCAGACATGCACGTGGTGCAGGAATGTCGCCTTCCTCATGAAGGCCGCTGTGCAACGCGGTATAATCCGAAAAACGCGGGAAATGTCAAATCGCCACTCTTCAGACCGGGGAAATTCCGGAAAGAATTCGCAGGCGTTCAGAAAAGGGGTCAGGAACCAATAGCCAAATGGCCCGCAGGGTGCTCCGCACTATTGGTTCCTGACCCCTTTTCTGACCCCAGCCCCCTTTTCTGAACGACGCGACATCCCACTACCGCGAAATCCACAGCAGCAGGCAATACACGCCGCCGAGAAACCCCAGTGTCTTGGCGAACATCACTGCGGCCGATTTCAGTATTTTTCCTGGCAGCTCGAATCGCGTGGCGGAGTATGCCAGGCAGACCATGGCCGTTAACGGAATCGCCTGTGTGAGTAATGTTAAGTCCACTTTTCCCGCTCCTGAAATCCGTGCCGCCCCGAGTCCCCCCCGGTTACTCAACACCCTGAAAACTTCGCCCGCGCCCGATTCACGATGCGTGCTAGCCCCGCAGAACGCCGCGGACACGTGCTTCCTACCCCAATCAACCCTCAGACGCCCCGTCTGGATTTGGTGGCGGGGTTGGCGTCGGACCGCCACCCGCAGGCTCACCGTCGTCCTCCGACTTTTCATCCCCATACCCGTAGGCAGGCCCCTGCGCCGCGTCCCAGATCGCCATCAGATTCAACAAACCGGCAATCCATGTGAACACACACGCCACATCGTACTGGCGACTTAAACTGCCATGCAGCCGGTCCAGCTCACCTGTGTCCGGCGGCGCCTGAAACCAGTTCAGAAACCCACGATCCACGGTTCCCTCAATCCGCTGACCCTGAAATTCACCGCCCTCCGTCAACACGCTGCAACTCAATTCCCGCGCCGCCGCACCGAAGACTCGACGACCAATACGGATGTTGCCTCCCAGAGTCAACGTACGAGCGCCGGAGGGATCCCCCGTCACCGTCAATGTCCCACGCACCGTCCGACTACCTTCTTCCTTCGTTGGCGACAACTGCAGCTGCCCCACTAACGGAACTCGTTTCTCGCCCCGCGGCGTTTCTTCCACAACTACGCCCGTAAACGCACTGGAAATCTCGTGGTCCAGAAACGTGACCGATGGATCGTCACGGCGAAAACGCATCTCCTGGATCAGGGCAGGAACCGCGGGCAAACCGACGAAAAACTGAGCCGCGTAGCCGAAGGCGAACTTCGTGGGCGGTGAACGCACCTCCAGCTGCGGTGAATTCGGCCCCGTCCGCGCTACAAGCTGACTGTACACCGGCTGACCATGACCAATGATCAGCCCCCAGACAAACATCGTCACGATGCAGCCAAAGTAAATCGTCGCTTTAAATCGACGCCCCTGATACCAGTGCCCAGCCCCAGGCAGCAGAAACGCCAGCAGCGCTGCCAGCCAGGGATTCTTCAGGGGTACTCGCGAGTCTGTCATGTCGGCATCCGGTCGTCAGAATTTCATCGCTCAGGCGGTTACGAGCTCCCGGTGACCGCTGGCCTTGCCCAGGCCCACCATGGACACCCCCGTCCGCAGACACGCTGCGTACCACCCGAATGTATCGTAACAGCTCAGGCGGCGATTGTCAGTGCAGTTTTTCGCACACCCTGCGGGTCCCGCATGCGGTCCAAATACGGCCGCCCTCGCCCTCGGTCAGCAGGACAGAGAAAAACATCGCGAAAACGCGCAGAGCACTTTCACCACCAAATCTGCCGACTGTATTCACAAATTTTCAGTGCTTCGCCGTAAAACTCTGTGTCCTCTGTGTTGAACGACACGCTCCTCGTTCCCCCCAGTTTCACCATCCCCCCCCTCGTGCTCGTGCTCGAAACGAAACGAAACGAAACGAAACGAAACGAAACGAA
>CAIYBH010000477.1 GCA_903924405.1 uncultured Planctomycetaceae bacterium
GCGGCACGTTTTGCAGTTCGTTCCACTGCAGTTGCCCCAATTCAGCCCACGCACCGCTGGTCCAGTGGCAGTCCTCGGAGATGCGGTTCAGTTCCTTTTGAACTTCCTGCACTGCATTTTTCTGGTTGATACGGATAGATGGCATGATGCGATCCATCAGACGGCCCATGGCTCGAATACCGACACCATGCATCAGGCGACTTTTTTCCGGCGGCTTGCCCCAGGCCTCCGGGAAGACATTGCGGACGGCCGTCCAGTACGTCACTAGAATTTTGCAGATGCCATCGAAGTCAGTCTCAAGCGTTGCAAGGTTGCGGTAGGGAAACAGGCAGCCACTGGCGGACTTGAGGCTTTCATCGATCATGTTGACAATGGATGTATCGGCAATGACAGCATTGCGGCGTTCTTCGCCCGTTGAAGAGGTGCGGCGAATCATCCCTTTCATAGGTGAATTGTCGGCCTGATTCAGCCAGTCACAGATAGCGGACGGAATTCTTCGCTGAGCGAGGCGTGGTGGAAGCGCAGAAGACACTTCCGGGAGAAGTTCGGTAATCAGCCCCGGCGGCAGGCTTTTGGAACTGTTCACCCGGAGAAACTGGTCGCGCTGCAGTTCAATCTCATCGGCAATGAACGCACTAACAGGCACGATCATTCCACGGTTGCGGCACTTGGAAAGTGCGAGTGCCCGTTGTTGACCGTCGACAATCCACGCGGGTTTGCGGCCATCTTCACGAATCGGGATTTCGAGTGTTCCGGCGGTCGCACATCCGTCACTGACGTCCGGCCCACGACTGCTTCTGAAACGGACATCTGAGGAAAGCGCAAGGATGATGCTGTTTGGGAACAGAACTGGTCCTGAGTTAAGATAATCAACGATATTTTGGACGTGTTTTTTGACTTCTGCGCGCTGATAGCCAAGGAGTTTGCCCGCATCATCGCGGGAGACTCGGGAGATGTCGGCAATCTCAAGGAGTTCGGTGCCGGTCATACCGAAGAGGTAAAGTGGATGACTGGGATCCTGGTCGATGCGAAGAACCCTGCGGCGAATCTCGCGAACTTCACTCATGGTAGGCGGCCTCCACTTCCCTAAAGACTGTGCGAAAGCGAGTTTGTTCACAAGCACGACCGCTGGCACGCAACTCCTGCAGGAGGCGCGTCTGGCTGACGTGGGTACGAGTCCTGATGGCAGTGCTGACAAAGTGGCGTAATTCATCGTCGGTGACGGCCAACCGTTGCGGGCGGATTCGGGGCGGCGACTGATGAAGCATGGCCTGAAATGCAGTGCTCATAGTGCGGCAACCAATCTTCCCACCTCTGAAATTCTGAAGGTAATGTCTCAGTGCCCGAACATTCAGCGATCGCAGAATTCCACCCACAAGCGGTTGCAGGCGGGCATCACAGGGGACGAGGTTTGATGTAAGTTGACCGAGATCGTCAGTGCCACCCGAGATGAGCGCCAAAAGGTCGGCTGACTGCAGTTGCTTAGTTACCGTTGCGAGGTCATCCTGAA
>CAIYBH010000478.1 GCA_903924405.1 uncultured Planctomycetaceae bacterium
AACCAATAGTGCGAAGCACCCTCCGGGCCATTTGGCTATTGGTTCCTGACCCCTTTTCTGAACACCCATAGTGCGAAGCACCCTCCGGGCCATTTTGGCTATTGGTTCCTGACCCCTTTTCTGAACCAACCAATAGTGCGAAGCACCCTCCGGGCCATTTGCCTGCCCCCCGTTTCTAAAGCTCAAACCGCAGCAAAGTCACTCGCATGCCAATCAAAGTCGCCCTGTTTCATCAGACGTCCTACCACTACGATCGACTCGTGGCTCTCGGCCCCCAGGTCGTTCGACTTCGCCCGGCTCCGCACAGCCGGACACCCATCGATGCCTACTCCCTGAAAGTCGAACCCGCTAATCATTTCATCAACTGGCAGCAGGATCCTTTCGGAAACTACCTCGCCCGACTCGTCTTCTCGGAAAAAACAGATCGACTCGTGGTCACCGTCGACGTGGTCGCCGACATGACCGTCATCAACCCCTTCGACTTCTTCCTCGAAGACGAAGCAATGAGCTTCCCGTTTCACTATGCGGATGAGCTGGCGCAGGACTTGAAACCCTTCCTCACGCCATTCAGCCGTAGTCCGGAACTCATGGCGTTTCGCAGTACCGTCGACGTGCGTCCCCGCCGCACCATCGAATTCCTCGTCGACCTCAATCAGAAACTGCAGACCGCCGTTCGCTACCTCATTCGACTTGAACCCGGTGTGCAGTCGCCGGAAGAGACGCTGCAGAAAGGCTCCGGATCCTGCCGCGACTCCGCATGGCTCCTGGTCCACCTCCTGCGCAGCTTCGGACTCTCCGCCCGCTTCGTCTCCGGATACCTCATCCAGCTCACCGCTGATCAAAAGCCACTGGAAGGACCGGAAGGCCCCACCGCTGACTTCACCGACCTGCACGCATGGACCGAAGTCTTTCTTCCCGGTGCCGGTTGGGTCGGCCTTGATCCCACCTCCGGATTACTCACCGGAGAAGGCCACATTCCCCTCGCTGCAACACCCTCACCCCAGTCCGCTGCCCCCATTTCCGGTGCTGTCGAGAAAAGTGAAGTGGAGTTTGATTTTCAGATGCGGGTCACTCGCGTTCATGAAGATCCCCGCGTCACGCTGCCCTATTCTGAAGACACATGGAACAGGATTGATCGGACCGGGCAGCTCGTTGATCAGCGGCTGCAGGCGGCGGATGTCCGCCTCACCATGGGCGGCGAACCCACGTTCGTTTCCATTGATGACATGGAAGGCGCCGAATGGAACACGGCGGCAGTCGGCCCGGACAAACAGCGACTCTCCGATCAGCTGATCCGCCGCTTCCGCCAGCGCTTCGGTCCGGGAGGTTTGCTGCATTACGGTCAGGGAAAATGGTATCCGGGAGAATCACTGCCCCGCTGGGCCTACACCTGCCTCTGGCGAAAGGACGGACAGCCGATCTGGAAAAATGAAGCCCTGCTGGCCGGCCTTGACCACGAACGAAAATTGCCCGACTCTGCTCGCCGAGCCGACGAAAACCTCGCCGCACAGTTTGTCTGCGATCTGGCCTCAAGACTGCAGGTTGAAGAACACTGGATTCGGCCGGCGTTCGAAGACGTCTTCCATCTGCTGGAGATCGAGCAGAAGCTTCCGGTCGATGTCGACATTCGCACCGTCAATCCGGATTCCGATGAAGACCGCCGACGACTCAGCCGCGCACTTGAACGCGGTGTCAGTAAGCCTGTGGGATTTGTGCTGCCCCTGACACGCGCGTGGTGGCAGGCAAACGCCCGCTGGATGAGCGGCCACTGGCCCTTCCGCTCCCATCGCCTGTTCCTGATTCCCGGTGATTCGCCGATCGGCTTGCGCCTGCCGCTCGACTCACTGCCCGTCAGCAGCGCCGCCGACAGCCACCTCTACACTCTCGATCCCTTCGCTGACCGATTTCCCCTGCCCGGCTATGCAGAACTCCGCCGCAATGCCCAGGAACGCGCCGCGGACGAACGTGGTGAAAAACCACTCCGCCAGAAACAGTCGCTGCAGCGACTCGGACTCTTCGATGATCCAACCGAAGTCCACACCGATGATGTGGCAGGCCTCCCCCACTCCGGCCCCGTGGTCCGTACCGCGCTCTGCGTGGAACCTCGCGACGGACGCATCCGCGTCTTCATGCCGCCCGTGGGAACGCTCGAAGACTACCTCGACCTCGTCGCTTCCATCGAAGCCACCGCCGAATTACTGCAACTCCCCGTGATCATCGAAGGCTATCTGCCTCCCCATGACCCCCGCATCGATGTGCTGAAAGTGACACCCGACCCCGGCGTGATCGAAGTCAATGTGCATCCGGCACACAACTGGGAACAACTCAAGCAGATCACCAGCGGCGTGTATGAAGATGCTCGACTCTGTCGATTAGGAACCGAGAAATTCCAGCTGGATGGGCGACATACGGGAACCGGAGGCGGCAATCACCTCGTCCTCGGTGCGGCCACGCCTGCCGACAGCCCGTTCCTCCGTCGCCCCGACCTGCTTCGTAGTTTCATCGGCTTCTGGAATAATCACCCCTCCCTCTCGTATCTCTTCTCCAGCCTGTTTATTGGCCCTACCAGCCAGGCACCCCGAGTCGACGAAGGTCGCGCGGATGCGGTCTACGAACTGGAAACAGCCTTCGCGCAGGTACCATCACCCGATCAGGGCTGGATTCCCAACTGGCTTGTGGATCGACTGTTCCGCAATCTGCTGGTCGACCTCACCGGGAACACCCATCGCGCCGAAATCTGCATCGACAAACTCTTCTCCCCGGATCACTCCGCTGGACGCCTGGGCCTGGTGGAACTGCGCGGGTTCGAGATGCCACCGCACGCTCGCATGAGCCTGACGCAGCAACTCCTCGTTCGCGCACTGGTCGCCGCCTTCTGGGAACGACCCTACACAGAACCCATCATTCGCTGGCGAACTCTGATTCATGATCGCTTCATGCTGCCCGCCTGCCTCTGGAACGATCTCGAATCCGTCATCCGCTACCTGAACACCGCCGGGTTCGAATTCGAATCCGCATGGTTCGGGACTCATTTCGAATTCCGCTGCCCGCTGATCGGTACCTTCGAAGCCGCCGGCGTTCACGTCGAACTCCGCCAGGCGCTGGAACCATGGTACGTGCTGGGCGAAGAACCGGGAACCGGTGGCACAACGCGCTACGTCGATTCCTCTGTCGAACGACTGCAGTTGAAAGCCACAGGCCTGCACTCCCGCAATCACTGTCTTACAATCAATGGCATCCGAGTTCCCCTGCAGTCGACAGACACCCCGGGCGAATATATCGGCGGAGTCCGTTATCGCGCCTGGCGCCCGCCCGGCTGTCTGCATCCCAATATCGGTGTCCACGTGCCGCTGACTGTCGATGTCGTTGACCTGGCCAGCCAGCAGTCCCTCGGTGGATGCCGTTATCATGTGGATCATCCCGGCGGACTCAATCCAGCGGGCTATCCCATCAACGCACTCGCTGCCGAAAGTCGCCGCGCTGGTCGATTCTTCCGCTTCGGACACACCGGCGGACGTGTCATCCCGCGCGACCCCCGGATGTCAACGGATTTTCCGTTCACCCTCGATCTCCGCCGCAACCCCTGAACCCGCTCGTAACGAGGCTCGGCTGCGCCACAGCAGCAGCGCACTCAGTATCAACAGCACCCACTCGCCAGCCGCCAGCTGGCGAGTCCCGGCTGGTATGTCGCTGAACAAGACAAATCCCGCACTGCGGAAGCCCACAAGGCACGCGTGAATCACGGTGCACTGCACCAACGCTCCCAGCGTCAGCTGCGGCCAGATCAGTGGCAGCAGCCAACTCAACGCCAGCCCGGCCTCCAGTCCACCATACACCGTCAGAAACTCCGAGTCGCCAGCTCCGGGCAGCAACTGCAAACCCACCGTCTGCGCGGCTGCCGCCGGCCACAACGCACAATACGCCGCCAAACCGCCATACAACAGCCCGACGCACGCCAGAAAAATCCGCACCATTTTTATTGTTTCCTGATCCTCAGAATCCGCTCGCATTTTCACCTCGCTCCGTTGATTCTGCGCGGAAAACGCACTTCAAACCGACGGATCATCGCGTCTTACCCGGGATTTCGCCATCCCGCGGCCCCGCATACCTCGCGGCGGGGCAGACGCGTACTCTTTTCATGCCGAAAGCCTCACCTCGGGTGGGGGCGAGTGTTTCCGCCGTGCCGCCAAACGTGTTCTGAGAACCCCCGCTGAGACGACGCTTTACTCTTTCGAACACATCCGCGCCCCGCGACGGGCTCTACAAGCACAACCGCGTCCGCACCTGTCTCCCTGTGCTTGTCACGTTCCCCAGCGAGCACTCAACGAATGCGGAATCTTCAGATGATCGCAAATCCGTGCCACGAGGAAATCGGCAAGATCCCCCAATCCCTGTGGCTGATGATACAGCCCAGGCATTGCCGGCAGGACCGTCGCTCCCGCACGCGACACCGTGACCATATTCTCCAGTTGAATGATGCCCAGCGGCGTTTCCCGAGGCACCAGGATCAGTGGCCTGCGTTCCTTCAGATGCACGTCTGCAGCCCGGTGAATCAGGTTGGTGGACGCACCCGTGGCGATGGCAGACAAGGTGCCCATGGAACACGGACAGATCACCATACCACCTGTCAGACTGGAACCACTGGCAATGCTGGAATGGAAATCCGCCGCACCATACTGAAACACCCGCCCCGGAAGTTCATTCGGCTGCGATTGCATTGGCCGGAACTGCCAAAGTTTGTTGCCCTCGCCCACAGTGATTTGATGGATGAGGCTTTGCCATTCCGGGCACTCCCCCATGTGCGAAGGCAACCCGATTTCCAGTTCCTGCTGGAAGACCTGCCGCGCCGCCCCGCTCACCACCACGTGGGCATTCCGTCCCGCGGCCAGCAGCGCCTGAATCAATCGCAGCGCGTACACCGCACCGCTGGCCCCCGTGATGGCAACCACAATCTGCTTCTCATACGGCCGATCATTTGACGCTGACATCTGAACACTCCTCGTCGCCTGCCTTGCTGCCGCGGACATGAGACCTCCGAGCGACTGCCGGCGGCCCTCACTCGATCGCGTCACTGCCACCGCTCTGTTCTGAACCCGAACATCGTGTCCCGCAGCCACAGCCCGCGACCGCTCCTGTCCCCTCCGATGACCGCACAGGCAGACGAAACACAACTGCCAATCCGATGCCCCCGGCGAGGATTGTCAAAGACTTGATTGGCCAGCCTACCGGGGACCAGACACACGTCACGCCAACCCCCGTTACGACTGCCACCAGCGCCAGATACCTGACGTGAGGGCGGATTGCGCGATGAGTTCTCCAGTCCTGAATGTACGGACCGAACAGCCGCGACCGCACGAGCGCATCGTGCATCCGCGGTGACGACCTCGAAAAAAAAGCGACCGCCACGATCAGAAACGGTGTCGTCGGCAGTCCCGGGACCACGGTACCAATGCCCGCGAGGACCAGGGCCAGTCCACCGGCGAGCAGGTAAACGGCACGCCGAAAACCATGCACGGACTGCGCCGGCCTAATTGGGGCGGACACGGAGCACTCGTGAGTGAAAAAATTGAGAGATCGCCATTCCGCCTGCTCCCCGCAACCCTCTGGGCCGCTATTGCGTCCGTCGACTTCTGACCCACAGCAGAGCACTTCTGCAAGTGAACGCACCGGATTCCGATGCACGCTCCGGAATCTTAGGTCATTCCGGAAATTCATCCAACCCGCATTCGGCTGCCGACGCGTTTCCGGTGCCGGAGCGGCGGCTCAGAGATCGCCATGGCTCCCGCTTTTTGCCGAAACTTGTTCAATGTCACCGATTTTATGGGAAAATCGGGGTAAAAAACCTGATTTTCAACCGTTGACCAGGCACCCGCATGTCGTACACTCCAGACATGATCCGCCAGGAACCCACCCGTGAATGTCAGCGCGTTCTCTCCGCAGCATCAAAACTGGCGGAAGCGGTTCAGGCTGCAGCCATTGTTCTGATCGCCGAACGGCCGCTGGACTTCGCCCGACTCAAGCAGGAGGCCGGTAACTTCCGGATCATTGTCGCGTCGGACCAGAAAGAAGTTCAGGATGCGGCCAGGCACGATGACGTCGCCGTGATCGCCATCCAGCACGAACCCCAGACGCGGCAGTTCCTCGTCTCACAGGTCCTGCTCGAAGCCATTGCCGACGAACTTCTGCAAACCGGCGACGTCGCCGTTGTCGTCTACTCCGCCTTCGAAAAAGACACCAGCGACACCATCTCGGTTGTGCGGCTCGCCGAACAATTGTCCAAACTGACCTCCCGTGACCTCCAGCGACTGGAAACCAAAGTCCCCCTGGAAACCCTGCGCATCGTCGTCGATCTGGCCTGTGACATCGGACGCGATGGTCGTGAAGGCAAACCTGTCGGGACACTCTTCGTCGTCGGTAATCACCGCAAAGTCATGGAATTATCGACCGAGCAGATTCATGATCCATTCCGTGGCTACCCCAAATCCGAACGCTCCATTCGTAATCCACGAGTCCGCGAAAGTATTCGTGAGCTCGCGCAGATCGACGGCGCATTCGTGATTTCCTCCGACGGCCTCGCCATCGCCGCCGGTCGTCATCTCCGAGCCTCCGCTGAAGGGCTCAACCTCTCCAAAGGACTCGGTTCCCGCCACTGGGCCGCTGCCGAAATTTCCAAAGCCACCGGGGCCATCGCCATCGCCGTCTCCGAATCCACGGGGACGGTGCGAGTCTTTCAGGATGGAAAAATCGTCCTGCGGATCGAACCCATGCGCAACGCCATGAAATGGCACGACATGTCCGCCGACTCCCCCGACTAGTGTCCCCCGTCTGGGACGCCGATCCCTTCCGGGAGGGCAATCCCTTCTGGGAGGGCAATCCCTTCCGGGAGGGCGAAGTTCCACCTGAGCCGCGCGATTGCCGTCTGGGAGGGCGAAGTTCCACCTGAGCCGCGCGATTGCCGTTTGGGAGGGCGAAGTTCCACCTGAGCCGCGCGATTGCCGTCTGGGAGGGCGAAGTTCCACCTGAGCCGCGCGATTGCCGTTTGGGAGGGCGAAGTTCC
>CAIYBH010000479.1 GCA_903924405.1 uncultured Planctomycetaceae bacterium
CTGGAACTTTACGAGCAGGCGATGCAGAAACTGCCGAAACTCATGCGCCGCACGTTCACCCCCGGCGTTATGGATCTCCCGGGTGGCTTCGCAGGACTGTTCCGACTGAACGATCGTCGCGCCTTTCGCGATCCGGTTCTGGTGTCGGGCACAGACGGCGTGGGCACGAAGATCAAGGTGGCCATCCACGCCGGGCAGTTTGGCACGATCGGCATCGACCTCGTTGCCATGTGCGTCAACGACTGCCTGTGCCTGGGGGCTGAACCACTGTTCTTCCTCGACTATATCGCTCTGGGCAAGGATGATCCGGCTCTGCTTGAGCAGCTGGTTTCCGGTGTCAGCGACGGCTGCCTGCAGGCCGGTGCCGCGCTGCTGGGTGGTGAAACCGCCATCATGCCGGATCTCTACGCCGCCGGTGACTTTGACATGGCCGGGTTCTGCGTCGGTGTGGCCGAACGTGAGGATCTGGTGGACGGGCGTTTCCGCGTGCGTCCCGGAGACGTGCTGGTGGGTGTGCCGTCCTCCGGTTTCCATTCCAATGGATACAGTCTCGTTCGCAAAGTCGTTTTCGAACACGCCGGACTCAAAGTGACCGACACCGTTCCGCATCTTCAGCAAACCGTCGGTCAGGCGTTGCTGCAGCCCACTCGCATTTATGCCGGCACAGTGGCCGCGGCGCGGGCTGCTCTGGGAAGCTCCGCTGTGCACGCCATCGCACACATTACCGGAGGCGGGATCGCCGACAACTTTGAACGCGTTCTCCCTAAGCACGTGCAGGCCGTCATCGACCGCAGTTCCTGGACTCCGGCCCCTGTCTTCCCCTGGCTGCAATCGCTGGGCAATGTCGCTCAGCAGGAAATGTTCAGCGTGTTCAACATGGGTGTCGGCCTGGTCATCGCAGTGCCACCGGAAGCGGCGACTGCTGCCGTCACCGCCTGCTCAACTCCGGAATATCCGGCGTTCGTCATGGGCGAGATCCGCGAACAGTCCGCCGAAGAACCAACCGTCACACTGATCGGTTAGTCCCCTGGCAACCTGGGCCATCACAGGCAGCCAATCCAACAACTTCTGCGATCCCGGTAACTTCCTCGATGCCGGGACAGCGGAAAAATCCGGCGAGTCGTCTACAATTGCACTGCCGAACCGGGAGTGGCAGTACGACGACACAGGATAGTCGCGCCGCCGGACTCACGGTGATCGGTCTGCCAGCCCTGCGCCGTTGCCATTCAGTCAGCCATCGTGCCTGAGCATAGGCTCGGCGTCGTACGGCCATGGGTCCGGCAGTGATCTCCTTTCAGAACCGTGCTCTGGCATGGCTGTTGACTCCCCGACCGAATCGGGAGCGTTAGCCGGCCACGGTCGGCAGCATCAGACGCATTGGTACGCGACCCATGACCAGTTCGGACATCGTTATCCGTGGCGCACGTGAACACAATCTGCGAAACGTCAATCTGTCGCTGCCGCGAAACAAGCTGATCGTGATGACCGGAGTCAGCGGATCCGGCAAAAGTTCCCTCGCGTTTGATACGTTGTACGCCGAAGGTCAGCGGCGCTATGTGGAATCCCTGTCCACGTATGCCCGGCAGTTTCTGGGCCAGATGCCGAAGCCTGAGGTCGATGCGATCAGCGGACTCGCACCGTCCATTTCCATCCAGCAGAAATCCACCAGCCGCAATCCTCGCAGCACCGTCGGCACGATCACGGAAATCTACGATTATCTGCGTGTACTGTTTGCCCGCGCCGGACAGGGTTACTGTTACGTTTCCGGACTTCCCATTCAGGCTCAATCCACCGACCAGATTATTGACAGCCTGATGAGCCATCCTGCGGGCACCCGCTTCCTGATTCTGGCTCCGATCGTGCAGAATCAGAAGGGTGAGTTCCGGGATCTCTTTGAAGACCTGATGAAGAAGGGTTACCTGCGCGCCCGCGTCGATGGCACTCTGATCAACCTTGCTGAGGCACCGGCCCTGCGACGCCATCACAAACACACGATCGACGTGGTGATTGACCGCATCGTCGCGGCAGCGAACCAACGCACCCGAGTTGCCGAAGCGGTCGAGCAGGCCCTGAAACTGGCCGACGGACGCCTGATCTGCAGCGTCGAACAGAAGGAAGCGTCCGGCCTGCCACGACCGGAATCTGCGGACCAACAAGCGTCCCGGGATTCAGCAACCCGCTACACCGAACTGGTGGCCGAGCAGCCAGCAACTGAGCCACAATTCCGCGATCGATTGTACAGTGCTCGCTATGCCTGTGCCGTCAGCGGCATGAGTTACGAACCACCCAGCCCGCAGCTGTTCAGCTTCAACAGTCCGCTGGGGATGTGTCTCGAATGTAACGGCCTGGGGATGCGGCACGGATTTCCGCTCGAGCAGATGATCGTTGATGGCAGCAAGACCATCCCCAAAGGCGCTCTGCTGCTGCTGGAATGGTCGAAAATGGGGCGCTGGCCGCGGCATCTGCTGGTAGGCGCCGCCAATGCGATTGAAGAAGACTGCGGACTCCCGACAGACTCACTGCTGAAGACGAAGTGGGAGGACCTTCCTGAAAAAGCCCGCCACCTCTGGCTGTACGGCACAGGAGAACGCCACGTCACCTTCACGTGGAAAAGTCGTGGTGGGGCGTGGAAGCATGGCGGCAAATGGGAGGGCTGGGTCAACAAACTGCTGGAATCATATCGAACGGCGGCCAACCCGATGCGCCGTCGACAGCTCGAAAAGTATATGGAGGTGGTCACGTGCCCTGGGTGTCAGGGTGATCGTCTGAACCAACAGGCTCGGAATGTCCGTCTTCGCACCTCGGGCAAGGACTACCTGAAGCGTGGAAAGCCGGCCGACCTGAGTCTTCCGCAGGTGTGCGGGCTGGCGGTCGAAGAGGCGGTTGAGTTCTTTGAATCGCTGGTGCTGGATCCGGTGCAGCAGTTCATTGCCGACGAAGCGCTGAAGGAAATTCGCGGGCGTCTTGGATTTCTGATGCAGTGCGGTCTGAATTATCTCAGTCTCGATCGTACGGCCCCGACACTTTCGGGCGGTGAATCACAGCGTATCCGCCTTGCGGGCCAGATCGGCTGCGGGCTGGTGGGCGTCGTCTACATCCTTGACGAGCCTTCGATCGGTCTGCACCCGCGCGACAACACCATGCTCCTCGAGAGTCTGCAGCGGCTGCGAGACCAGGGCAATACTGTGATCGTCGTGGAGCATGACGAGGAAACGATGCGTGCGGCAGATCATATCGTCGATTTTGGCC
>CAIYBH010000480.1 GCA_903924405.1 uncultured Planctomycetaceae bacterium
CGGCGGACATCCCGCATGGCGACCGATTCCTCGTCGAAGAACTCGTGCTGCCCGTGGGTGGCCAGCAGGACCCAGAATCGTCCCCAGCGGAGGTAGTGGACGTTGGCCAGCCCGCGGGCCTTCCGCCGCACTCGCTGCTGCCGCGACAATGCGGCGCCGTACTTCCACAGCAGCTTCTGGTCGACCTGCACCGGATTTTTGTGCCACTGCACCACTCCGGTCACATAGAACCAGTATCCATGCGGCAGGATGTTGGTTGCCAGTTGCTGCACCATTCCTTCCCGACTTTGTACTTCCCATCGATACGACATTCCCGCTTCGCCTCCTGCGATATTGAAAAGTGGGGGCGTGAGACCATCTCGACGCCCCCCTGACGCAAAAACCTTCCTGCGAACAGCAACCAGATCAGATCAGCAAAACCTGCCGAACCTTTCCTGTGCACCTTCCTGCTGCGGAATGCTCCCTGCGGGGTCGAACTACATTCCCAGTTCGCCCCCTCCAATTCCATAGGAGTACCGCAGCAGAAAACCGTTCGGTGACGTCCAGCGAGCAGCCCTGCAAGGCCCCTCGTGAACCACTGTTCGTACGCTGCCACAACCCGCTGTTCCTCCCGGAACCGCCGGCTGTGACCGCTCAGACTTCAGCCACGAATCAGACGCGGACTTCTGCAGCCGAAGCTGCAGGAGTCTGCATCACGACTTCCGGCCACTGCACACTGTCGTTCCTTTCGTCGTGGATCATGCCCGGCACCACCCGTAAGCACGCCAGCGGGTCTGGACTGCCTTGCCCAGCGCACCGTCTGCAGAGATCGCGGCCATTGCCAGCCGTGACTTCTGCAGCTTCCTACTCAGAACACACTCCCCCGCATACGGCTTTTGAAACACCTGACGGACAAGGTCAGGCACCGGGGACCTTCCCGGCAGCCGCAGCGGTTCCTGCGTTATTCATGCACTTCACAAACAGGGTCTCGTGGCACAGGGGACGTTACTCCCCGAACCAGTCAGCTGTATGTCCGCCCGCCAGGGCGGCATAGTTTCGACGCGGTGGTCCGCGTCATTTCGGGGGCCAGAACGTAGAAGCTGCCCCTTACCCATCAGCCAACGGTGTCTCGCCGTCCGCCAGACTGCAGTGCAGTCCGCGGCACATCTCGGCATCGACTCCCTGTTCATTCACCGACAAGCTCTTGCGAGCCTTTCATGGTTGAGCTCTTCACGTCCGCGGGATTTGCCCGCAGTACCCGGATGTGTCGCATCCGGAGACAAACTGTCGCCAGTTCGCCTGCTCCCCACGTCGGCACATGTTGAACGATCCCGGAGGGACCGAACCCCATGGGAGGATTTGCAGTGCAGCGCACTGCTCACCCACTTTGTGCATGACGACCGTTCCGAAAATCTTTCGGAAACGGCGTGTCCGCATCGCCCCCATTCGGGGCATTGACAACCATCGGATAGAACGTCGGGATTACTTGTCTGCGATACAAAGGCAGACGGATTACTCCGACGAGCCTCCGTCGAACTGGGCGAGCACCTCTCGATGCAACCCAGCTCTACAGTGAGAGTTCATGATGACTGGTAAGGCCATCTCCTTAGCCGGCTGGTGAGGCCGGTTTACCGGGTGAACTCCGTGAACGGAAGAACGTATCAAAGCGTTTTGCGTCATTGACAGCTGCGAGAAATCCGACTCTCGCAGCCCGATCATATACCGTTTGAAAACGCTGCGCAAACGGCGTTTGAATTGCTGGCAAAGTCAGCCGTTTCGATGTTTTGATCTGTTCGCTGTTGTCGGCATCTGTGTGGCGGTTCAAACGCTGTTTGACATCCGCTGGGGCAAGGTGTTAGCAATGCGGGCATGAAAAACGATCCACTCATTTTTAGAAAGATGCAGCGAGAGCTGCGCATTCGTCAGCGTCTGAATCGACCTTTGTTTGCACAGGTGCTGCTGATTCTGTGTGCGGGCCTGTTGCTGTTGTGCGTGGTCACTCTGCATTCTCAAGCCTACTGCACTCTGATTCTGGCAACGCCGCCGGCGTCACGGGCCGTGCAGTGCGGTCCAGATAATCCGCCAGCAGCGAATACCGAAGTTCATCACGCAAAGCCGACGATTCCGGCTGGCGGCGAAAGACCGCGACCTGCAGTTGCTTTCCGTGTTCGAGCAGGCGAGCTTCCACCTGCTGCTGTTGTACCGGGCTGAGTTCCTGCCAGTACTGACGGGCCTGTTCCAGTCGCTGCTGAGCGGAGGCGGCTGCCGTGTTGACTGGCTTGCCAGCTGGCTGCGTGGCCAGCTGACTGGCTGTCTGCGTTTCGTTCCGAGTGGTGTCTTTGCGGCGAGCCTGTGACTGGTCGCGACTGGGGATGTGAAAATCTCGCTGAATGGCGGCCCGCAGGAAGCCGGCTGGATTGCGTGCCACGCGACGATCGCCAGCCAGCCTGAGCTGGTCATGCCACCGGAGTTTTTCTTCAATCTGAGGGGCAGGGAAGGCCCTTACGAGGCGACTGGCGGTGGCTGCGGCAACACCACGAGCTATCAGTTCCTGCACGAGAGCCGAATTGACGTGCCGGCCACGGGTATCAGCGGTACGAGTCAAAACAACGTTCCAAAGTCCCCTTGCATGGCGGCGATAGCGTGAGGCTGCGGGGATTGGCTGCAAAAAGCCGATTGCTTCAAGCTCTTCAATCGCGGGCTGCAGCCTGCGTTTGAGGTCAAAGGCGTCGTAGCTTCGGCTGAGTCCAACATGTTCGCAGGCCAGCGTTCGCAGTGGAAACTCGAGGTTCCGACTGTGGTAGAATCGCTTGTCCAGAAATCGGTACATCTGACGTGCCGCCGGTCGCTGCAGAGTGAAGTACTGGTTCAGGTCGAGTCGCTTGAGATTGCCCACCTGGCAGCTGGTGAAGACGGATTCGCTCCACGTAAACGACGAAAGCCGATCTTCGGTGGCATCAGCTCGACCGTGCAGGTTGAGGGATTCGAGGATGTGGAAGGACTGATTCTTCCAGCGCTGTCCGGTGCGGTCCCACCATGCCTGTCTGTACTGCAAGGTGACGCTGGTCCAGCGCTGCAGGGATTCGTCGAGTCGGCGATACGAGGCACCTCCGGGATCCCAGCCGAGAAACTGCACCAGTTCGTAGCGAGTGAACTCGACTCGCCGCCCCTGAAAGGCATTCCGCAAACTGGTCAGGTGCAACAGTGTCAGCAGCACATCGGCGTCGGCTGGTCCGGGCAGGCCGTACAGCGGACTGCCGGAGATGACGAGTGATCGCTGCACGGGCTGTTGCGAGCGGTCGTCGAACACCTGATCTTGGAATTCGAGTGTGGTGGCTGCGGCATCGGTGCGACTGCCGAGGTGCGTGAGCGGGAACTCGGCAAGGTTCAGTTCATCGACTCCGGAGCAGCGGTTGCTGGCAAGCAGTGACACGTCGGGGGATTCAGCAGCGGGCATATCGGGTGAGATGTCCGGTGGCGGCCGTCCTGATTCAGAAAAAAGAGAGACAACATGTTTTGTTCTTTTATTAAACAACATTATCTATTTACCCCCTTGCAGCTGGTTGAAATCATTGCAGAAAACGGCACAAAAACCGGCCTGGCGCCCGGTAAAACGCCGGCCTGACGCCCGGTATCGACCGGCCTGAAACCCGGTAAAACACCGGCCTGCCAACCGGTATGCACCGGCCCAGCGCCCGGTATCTCGTACCGGTCCGTGGGCCGGTGTTTTCAAGGTGCAGACTACGGCGAAAGTGCCGATTGCGCAAGGGGCAAGCTGGCTGGCCTGCTGTGTGGCTGGCAGGACAATTCATTCGGTGGCCGTCCATCCTGCGTACTTGCCCGCCGGCCAGCAATGCGGTAAGTCTGCTGGCATGATGATTGTGTTTGCGAATTCCAAGGGTGGTGTCGGCAAAAGTACGCTGGCGGTGCATCTGGCGGTCTGGCTGTTCGACATGGGGCATTCCGTGGCCCTGCTGGATGCTGATCGGCAGCGGTCCAGCAGTGTGTGGTTGCACGAAGCCGAGCCAGCGATTGCGACGCGAGCGGCATGGACGCCGGAGGACTGCGTGACTGCCGTGCGGCAACTGCAGCAGGACCATGCGTTTGTGATTGGTGACGGTCAGGCGTCACTGGATGATCTGGGACGAACGCTGCTGTTGATGGCGGATCTGGCCGTCCTGCCGGTGACTCCCTCCATTCTGGATGTCCGAAGTGTGCAGCAGGCAACGGGGGTCCTGCGATACGCTCAGGAACTGAACCGGGGGGGCCCGGAAGGCCGACTGCTGCTGAATCGCATGCGGCGACGGGATGTGATCAGCCGTGAAGTGACTGCGGCGATGCCTGGACTGGGGTTGCAGCTGTGTGCCGCTCAGATTCGCGATTTGCAGGCTTTTCGCGATGCGGCTCAGCAGGGCACTGTCGTCACCCGCATGGGACGGAGGGGCGAAAACGCGGCCGCGGATGTGAAACGGGCCTTCGCCGAACTTCTGAGTGATTCGCAGCACCCGTCATCGAACTGACAACATCAAAACAGCATGGCAGGAAAAAATGGCTGAACGGAGGAAAATGGTAACGGCACTGGAGCTGACAGCGGAGCAGCGAGCATTTATTGCGGGTGGAGGGAGCGGGCCGCAGGATCAGACGGCGAGAGAGACTGCTTCCCGGGATGGTGCTGCGACGCGCGTGTCGCAGCTGACGAGACGGGCGGAGCAGAGTACGGCAGCAGCTGTGGCACCGGCTGAGCCCTTCACGTCACAACGTCTGCTGGTACCGCTGACCACGCGGCTGCAACCGAAGACGGCGCATCTGCTGCGACGAGCGATTCTGCAGCAAAGGCTGGACTGTCGGCTTCCGGCGACAGTTCAGGAGATTATCGAGGTCGCAGTCAATCGGTGGCTGCGGGATCATGGGTTTTGGTCTGAGGAGTAGCTGCATTATCAGTCGCTTCCCCACCGGAAATAACGCACAACGTCATAGTTGAGTGCGTCGATGGCTGACTTCCAGCCACTTCGATCGGGAGGATTTCGGCAGGTCTCAGCAAACGCCTTAGCCGCCATCTCGGGAATGATTCCATCAGCCAGAATGGACCATGTCCGTCGGGCTAACGACGATTCGGGGGCGAGGCGTGTTTGTATGCCCAGTTCGAGGACCGACCACGGCAGAGACTGCTCTGGCGACAGACCCAATCGCAGCTGATCAAACACGATGCGAAACCATTCCTGAGCCCCTTTGATCAGTGTCAGCAGTTCGGGCAGGTTGGCCCCGGTCAAGCGACGAGCTCGATAAAACATCGTTGCGAGTGTCTGCTCGCCGGGCAATTCGGGCACTGAGTGTCCGAGCAGGCTCGCCAGGGTGCGAATTTCGGTCGCAGCGAGCGGCAGTCCCATGACCTGGTCCATACGGTTGAGGATCTCAGTCGGAGCTTTTGCCTCTGCGGGGATTTCAGGCAACGACTTCATGATTCGCAGCAGGCCCTGACAACGTGAAGCAAACAGCCCCAGAGCCAGCCCCAGCCGCCAGCAGGTGAGGCGAGCCTTGACGGGCGGGCATGGAAGCGGATTGGAGGGATTCGCCAGCCAGTGGTGACAGCAGGCGGCAAAGTCTGCTGCGGTTTCAAACCGGCGGAATTCCTCGTGAGAAACGGCAGCCCGGATGATCTGCCGCAGCCCCTCAGGCACAGGCTCCGGAAATTGCGGCCCTTTTGCGGCCCCTTTGACGACGGTCTCAACCAGAGCTTCCTCGCGACTGCCGGCGGTGGTCCACGGGAGACCGGTTACCAGTTCATACAGCACGGCACCCAGAGAATAAATATCGCGGCGGAAGTCGAGGCCATCATCTGATGTGAGCAGGGCTTCCGGACTCATGATCGCCAGCGTGCCGGCCAGACCTTGCAGCTGAGGCTGATCGGGTTCAGCCGGCCGGGCGACGTTGAAATCCAGCAGCCACGGACAACCCTGTTCGTCCACCAGCACATTCTCGCGTTTCAGGTCACCGTGAATGAGCCCGGACTGATGCACACGGTCCGCAATTTCAGCCACCCGCGCCAGCAGTGCAATGTGTTGCGACAGCGGTAACTGGTCGGTTGAGAGGTCGCTCCACGGCCGACCGGTGATCAGTTCCGTAATGAGGATCGGGCCCTGTTCGGTCTGGTAACTGCCCAGCAGACGGGGCACACCCGGAAGGTGCAGATTCTGCAGCAGTTTTGCTTCATGGCTGAGCCGTTCGCTGCGTTCCGCCTGCAGGGGTTCAATCGGCACTTTGCGGGGCACTCGAATGGCCACCGAAGCATTATTCTCGATTGATTTTCCATGGTACACCACAGCAAAACTGCCGGCATTCAGTCGCATTTCGAGCTGATATCCGTGGAGAATCTGTCCCAACGGCCAGAATTCGTCCGGCTGTCGCAGATCAAGCTGCCAAGGCGAAAAACCAAATGGCGACAATTGCGTCCAGGTCAATGGCCCGACAGGGTTGCTCCAGTCCCGGTACAGCGTCTGCAGGACGTGGATCTGCTGTTCTGGTGACACCAACCAGCGTCCCTGCTGAATCCCTGAAAGCAACCAATTCAAGGGGTCGTCCGCCCATTCGGAGGCCATTGCCAGCAGTTCATAGAAGGCGATCTGGTGGTGGCGGGCATCCGGAAGACTCTGGGCCAACTGCTGGAGGTCATCTTCGATGCTGCCGGTTTCGGCGAACTGGATGAGCAGTTGGCGAACGGCATCCGGAATCTCAGGACTCATCGGATTCAGGCTCCTCATCTGAGCACTGAACGTGCAGACTTTTGACCACGTCGAAGATCACTTTTTGCAGCTCTTTGTCGTCTGTGAACCTGTTGTTGGAAAGCGGCTCCCCGGCCTGCGTGGCAGCGGGAAACAGTTCACAGGCCAGCAGCCTCAGGAGGCAGCGTCGAGCATCCTGTATCCACAACTGAATTGTGCGTCGTTTCGGCATGAGTCCCTGAAAACTGCCGGTTGAGCGGATCTCGTGAATTCGTCGTTGAAGTGCATTTTCGATCTGGGTCACGGTCAATCCATCGAACAGGGACCATGTCACTACGGCATGACGAAACCCTTCAAGGGGTGCGAGGATCTTCGTCACGGTCTCTTCAATGATTGGCTTAATGAGTTGCAGTTGCTCAGCAG
>CAIYBH010000481.1 GCA_903924405.1 uncultured Planctomycetaceae bacterium
AAACCGCGCACTGAAAACCGAAAACTGAAAACCGCGCACTGAAAACCGAAAACTGAAAACCGAAAACTGAAAACAAACAACAGCCTGTGAGATCGCGTGGGGCGGGTGTCACTGGGAATTCGGACGAATGCCGGGATATGAGTGAACTGAGAGACTTGGAAGCCGCGATTTCGACAGCGATGCATGTGGATCAGTTTTCGCTGCGCCAGATGCTGCGTGGGATTCGTAGTGCAGAGAAAGCGGGCAAACCGTTTGATCGGGTGCTGGGAAAATTGCGTTCGTCGCTGGAGCGATCGGTGCAGCGGCGTGAGCAGCGTGCCGCCTGGCAGCCTCGACTGGACTGGGATGACCAGTTGCCGGTGGTGGTGCGTAAGCAGGAGATCATGGACACGATCCGTGACAATCAGGTTTTGATTCTGTGCGGCGAGACGGGGTCGGGAAAATCGACGCAACTGCCAAAGATTCTGACGGAGATGGGTCGGGGGATTTCGGGGATCATCGGACATACTCAGCCTCGAAGAATTGCGGCGCGATCGGTGGCAGCCCGGTTGTCGGAAGAGCTGGGTTGTCGGCTGGGGCAGGAAGTGGGTTTTCGGATTCGGTTTACGGACAGCAGTGGACCGAACACGCGGATCCGTCTGATGACGGACGGGATCCTGCTCGCGGAGACTCAGACGGATCGATTTCTGGACCAGTACGACACGATCATTGTGGACGAAGCGCATGAGCGTTCGTTGAACATTGACTTTCTGCTGGGGTATTTGAAGCGTCTGTTGCCGAAGCGTCGGGACCTGAAAGTGATCATCACATCGGCCACGATTGATGCGGCGCGGTTTGCGGAGCACTTTGGTGAAGCGGGCCGCCCTGCCCCGGTGCTGCAGATTTCCGGCCGCACGTATCCGGTGGAGATTCGGTATCGGCCGCTGGAGGACCCGGACCTGGTCGCCGAGGATTCAGCGGACGCGCGGGACTGGCTGGACGGGGTTGTGGACGCCGTGTCCGAGGTCGCTCAGGAGGACGCCGGTCACGTGCTGGTGTTTCTGCCGACGGAGCGGGACATACGAGAAGCGGCGAAGGTGCTGGGTGGGCGTCGTTTTCCGGGGGACACAGCGGAATATCCGACCGAGATCGTGCCGTTGTATGGACGGCTGTCGATGGACGAACAGACGAAGGTGTTTTCTGCGTGTCGACATCGGCGGATTGTGCTGGCGACGAACGTTGCAGAATCGTCGCTGACGGTCCCGGGCATTCGTTATGTCGTGGACACGGGGACGGCGCGGATCAGTCGATATTCGGCGCGATCGCGAATGCAGCGATTGCCGATTGAGCCTGTTTCCCAGGCATCGGCAAATCAGCGCGCGGGGCGCTGTGGGCGAATCGGCCCGGGCATCTGCATTCGGCTGTACAGTCAGGAAGATTTTGCGGCGCGGGAAGCGTTTACGGCACCAGAGATACAGCGGACGAACCTTGCGGCGGTGATACTGCGTACTCTGAGTCTGCGTCTGGGGGATCTGGAAGATTTTCCATTTCTGGATCCGCCGAAAGCCACGACGATACGCGAGGGCTATCGGACTCTGGAAGAGCTGGGGGCCATTGAAACCGAAGCCACGGTTGCGGCGGCGGCACAGCGGGCTGAGGAACAGGGAGGACTCGACAAACCCGAACCGGAACCAGTGGCCGATGCCAGCACGGGTTCAGGTGCAGGTGCGACATCAAAACCTGTTGGACGTGTCCGTCGTGGGGCTGACGAAGCCAGATTACCGCGGCCAGGAGACTTGACGGAGGTCGGTCGGCGGATGGCTGGACTACCGGTTGATCCGCGGATCAGTCGGATGATTCTGGCGGCTGTGGACGAGAATGCCTTACCGGAGGTGCTGGCGATCGCGGCGTTTCTGGAGAGTCAGGATCCGCGTGAGCGACCGGTGGACAAGCAGCAGGCGGCTGACGAAGCGCATCGACGATTTCAGAATCGCGACTCGGATTTTTTATCCATCCTGAATCTGTGGGACGCATGGCATGATCGGACGAGGGTCCTGACCAACAGTCAGGTGCGGAAGTGGTGTCACCAGCATTTCCTGTCGTGGATGCGGATGCGGGAATGGGTAGACGTGCACACGCAATTGCGGGAGTTGCTGGAAGACAGTGCGGATGCCGGGATCGCAAAGGCGGCGAAAGCGTTGTCGGCGAGTCATACCGGGCGTCGTGCAGTGTCGCAGCAGCGACAGACGGGACCTGTCAAAGGGGGCCAGGACAGCCAGCGTGGAAATAAAGCGGGGGCGAAGACAGCACAGCCCCAGGGCAAGGGGCATTCCGGGGGAAACAAAGGAGGGGAGGAGTTTGGTCCCTCATGGCCCCCTGCGGAAGAGCGGCATAACGACTTTGCAGCGACTCATCGGGCCCTGCTGACAGGACTTCTGGCAAACATAGGCTGTCAGGGAGTGGACGGAGAATTTCTGGGTGCTGGCGGCAATCGGCTGGCGATCTGGCCGGGATCTGCACTGGCACCGCGTGGGGCCAAGTGGTTTGTCGCTGGGGAGTTGGTGGAGACGAGTCGTCGATTTGCGAGGACGATTGCGCGGATCCAGCCGGAATGGATTGAGCCATTGGCAGCGCACCTGGTGACGCGGGAGTATTTTGAGCCGCACTGGGACGGTGCGGCGGGCAACGTGATGATTTATGAGAAGGTCAGTTTGTGGGGCCTGCCGATTGTGCCGAGGCGGCGGGTCACCCTGGCGCGAGTGGATCCCGTGAAAGCGCGGGAGATGTTGATACAGCATGGGCTGGTGGAATTTGGATTGTTGTTTGGAGATGTTTCGGACGGGGACGCTCCCGGGGCGGACTATGGCGACGAGGAGGACGCATTTTCTCGCGGGGCGACGCGTGTTCGACCGGGTCGCAGCACACCGGCGGGTCAGCCGGCGCGTCGTCGGGGCTGGGCGCATGAGTTTCCGTTTTTGCGGCACAACCACAATGTGCTGGAGCAACTGAAAGAGTTGCAGGCACGAACACGATCTCATCACCTGCTGCCGGGCGATGAAGTCCTGTATGAGTTTTATCATTCGAGAATCCCGGAGGAGTGTGTGGACCGGGATCGGCTGCGTCGTTGGTACCAGCGCACGCACACGCGTCATGCGAGTCTGCTGCAGTTTGACATCAATCAGTTTTCGGACGAAGCGCAGCGAAAGGAGCATGCGGATCTGTTTCCGGAATCAGCACAGTTTGGTGCGATGCATCTGCCGTTGAGTTACCAGCTGGATCCGGGCCAGGAGGCCGACGGGGTCACAGTGACTCTGCCGGTGGACGGATTGCCGCAGTTGACGGAATCACGACTGGACTGGCTGGTGCCAGGACTGGTGGAGCAGAAGGTGCTGGCCTTGATACGGGCCCTGCCGAAATCGCTGCGGCGACATTTTGTGCCGGCGCCGGAATCTGCGAAGCTGGTGGCCTCGGATCTGGAGTTTGCACGTGGGGATTTTCTGAACAGTGTTGCGACGCGGTTATCCCAATTGGCGGGTGAGCGGATTGATTCGCGGGAATTTGACTGTGGTTCACTGGAGGACCATTTGAAATTCAACATCCGGGTGCTGGATGAGCAGCGTCGGGTGATGATTGAGGGACGGGATCTGAAGCAGCTCCGTGTCACGCTCGCCGAGAGGGCTCGTGCTGCAGCGGCGACAGCGGACCGGAAAGCAGCGACCAGTGGCCCGACGGCGGAAGAGGCGCAGTGGCTGCGGACGGGGTTTCGGGGCTGGGACTTTTATGAGTTGCCTGAGCACATTGAGATCCTGCGGGCGGGCATGCAGTTACGGGCGTTTCCGGCCTTGCGGGATGACGGTGAGACGGTGGCCTTGATGCTGTGTCAGACACCGGAAGAATCGCAGCGGCAATTGCGGCTGGGGCTGCGTCGGTTGATTTTCCTGATGGAAAAGAAGCGAGTGCTGACTCAGGTGGGCAACTTGCCATCGATCACGCGGACTCGGGTATTGGCGGCCACGATTCGGGGAATGGAATTTACGAATCACCTGGCCTTGTTGATGGTGGAGCGGGCATTTCTGCAGGATCGGGCCATTCCGCGGACGCGACCGGCCTTTGAAGCCACGCTGGCGGCGGGGCGGGAGCGGCTGGGTGTTGTGGCTCAGGAGTTGACTCAGTTCCTGCCGCATCTGTTTCAGCAGTACCACGAGACTCGCGCGGCCCTGGAGCAGGCAAAAGGGCCGGGTTGGGAGCCCTTGCTGAAGAGCATGCAGGCGCAGCTGAACGGGTTGATTTATGCGACGTTTCTGATTGACACACCATGGCCGTGGCTGATCCAGATTCCGCGTTATCTGACGGCGATTCGTCAGCGGCTGGTAAGACTGGGATCGGGGGGACTGCGAACGGAGCTGGGACTGGAAGGCGAGTTGTCACCGTGGATTGCGCGGTATGAGCAGAAGGTTCGGGAGCATCAGCAGCAGCGGCGAGTGGACCCGATGCTGCAGCATGTGAGGTGGATGCTGGAGGAATACCGAGTGCAGCTGTTTGCGCAGAAGCTGGGCACGGCCATCAGCATTTCTGCGGCGAAACTGGACGAACAGTTTCTGAGGATCAGTTAGCGACTGTGGGCCGCTCGGGCGAGGTGACCTGATGCCGCGAGGGCAGGAATCCGGGTGTTCGGCAGCCCCTGGGGAATTGGGTTGCGATTGTTGAGATTTCCGGTTGAGGCGCTTGCCCGTGGGGGTTGGAACGGGAGAATGGGTGGAACCGCGGGTGTGACGTTGGCGAGGATTCCGGAGTAGCACGACAGCGGGGGATCAGGAAAAGGGACTGATGGCGACAAATACACAGAAGGTGGCAGCCGCTGGGTCGGTTGAATCTGAGTTGGCGGCTGGAGCGACTGCCTGCGGAAGATTTTCTGAACAGGAGCGGAGTTTTTTTGTTGACAACGGCTACGTCATCCAGCGGGGCTTGATTCCTGTTGACTACGTGGAGCAGATGCGAAGGATCACTGAGCGGGATCTGGCGGGACATCTGGGTGACAACGAGTACGAGGCGGACCTGCATTACCCCGGGGCGCCGGCCTCGCTGGAATCGGAGGGAGGTCGTACGATTCGGCGGCTGCGTCAGGCGATCAGCCGGGATCCGATTTTTCTGAAGCTGCTGAAAGAACCGTTTCTATTGCAGCGACTGTGTCAGTTGCTGGGGCCGCATGTGGTCATGCCGCTGGCGCATCACAACTGCATCATGACCAAGCAGCCGCGATTCAGCAGCGACACCGGGTGGCATCAGGACACGCGATACTGGTCCTTCAGCACGGGGGATCTGGTCAACATCTGGATTGCGTTGGGACCGGAGAATCTGCACAACGGTTGTCTGCAGGTCTTACCGGGGACTCACCAGGCCGCTGCGGCGCGTGAGCTTCTGGACGAGGCCTTATTTCTGCGGACGGACCTGCCGGAGAATGCTCCCTTGTTGGCGCGGGCGACACCAGTTGAACTGGAGCCCGGGGATGTCTTATTCTTTCACGCTCGGTGCTTCCACGCGGCGACCCGCAATTTCTCATCGCAGACGAAGCAATCCGTAGTGTTTACATTTCGATCGATTGAGAACGCACCGCTACCGGATTCGCGTTCAGCAGCGTGGCCTGAGTTGTTATTATCGTAGCGGAGCTGGGGGACTGGAAGCTGCCCCGGTTTGGGACTGGAAGTCAGAAACAGTGAGTGGGGGCAACGGTCATGAGAGACGGGTACCAGTCAGCGATGGGGCGTCGGCCATTTCTGGCGACCTCAGCCATGGGCTTTTCCAGTCTTGCGGCCGCCATGATGCTGAATGCGGAGGCTTCCGGCAAAACGGAAGCGGGGCATGAGTGGCAGCCGGCGGATGGCAGGGCGCATTTTGCACCGCGGGCGAAGAGCGTGGTGTGGTTGTTCATGAATGGTGGTGTTTCGCAGGCCGAGTCCTTCGACCCCAAGCCGATGTTGAACCGGTATGCCGGAAAGACGATCGCAGAGACGCCGTTCTCCGACGTGCAGAATCCAGACAAGCTGAAACTGGCGCGAGTGACGGTGGTGAACGACGCCAACGGACAGCAGCGGAACCGACTGTACCCGCTTCAGACGGGATTTCGACGATATGGTCAATGTGGGATGGAGCTAAGCGACTGGGTGCCTCAAATCGGCAGTTGTGCGGACGACATTGCGGTGATTCGGTCGATGTACACCACGGACGACAACCATGGTGCGCAGACGCAGTTTCATTCCGGGCGGCACATGCTGGACGGTGAGTTTCCGACGTTGGGAGCGTGGGTGCACTATGGACTGGGGTCATTAAACGACAACCTGCCGCAGTTCATCTCGATCGGAAATCGCGAATACTGGAACGCGAAAGACGGGCACTATCTGGGGCCTGCGCACGATGCGGTCCCGATTCGAATTGACCCGGCGAATCCGCTGGATTTCGGCAAGCGTCTGCCGGGAGTGTCTGTGCGTGAACAGAAGGCCGGATTCGACCTCGTCGGCCAGCTGAACTCGCTGCGGACCGAGCAGTATCCTGGCGACAGTGCGCTGGCAGCGCGAATCAAGGCCTATGAGTTGGCCTATCGTATGCAGATGTCGGTACCGGACATTCTGCAGTTTGAGCAGGAGACGCAGGACATTCAGGCGCTGTACGGAATGGACCAGCCTGAGACGCGTGACTTTGGGATGCAGATGCTGGCTGTTCGTCGATTTATCGAACGGGGCGTGCGATTCATTCAGGTGCAGCACGGTGCGGGTGGAGCGGGAGCGTGGGACGCGCATGGCGGCCTGAAAGCCAATCACGAAAAGAACTTCCAGGCGGTGGACAAGCCGATTGCCGGACTGTTGAAGGATTTGCGGCAGCGGGGCCTGCTGGATTCGACGATTGTCTTGTTTGCGAGTGAGTTTGGGCGGACTCCGGGGACACAGGGATCGGACGGCCGGGACCATCACATTTATGGATTTTCGGTCTGGATGGCAGGGGGAGGAATACGCGGGGGTCAGGTGCACGGGGCGACGGACGAGTTGGGATTTCACGCGGTCGAGGACCGGCACTACGTCACGGACATTCACGCCACGATCCTGCACCAGCTTGGGCTGGACTCACGTCAACTGGAGATTCCGGACCGCAAACGACTGGACATTGACCATGGGGTTCCGATTACGGCGATCCTGTGATTGACGAGGTGACCGGGGGGCCGGGATATGAGGAATGGGACGGTTGGAGATGACGGGCCGGGGTGACACACAATTCGCCTGAAGCCGCACATAACGGCTGAAAATCAGTTGTTTGGCTATGCAGAAAGCGCCATACTGGATGCGTCCATCTTTTTCGGGCCTGAGCGGAAGAGAGTCGTGTCTGAAGCATCACAGAATCCCAAACCAGCGAATAAAGTGCATCAGCTTGGTGATTACGAGTTGAGGCGTGAGCTTGGACAGGGCGGCATGGGGAAGGTCTTTCTTGCCCGCCAGATCAGCCTTGACCGATTGGTGGCCATCAAGACGCTTTCGCGGGAGTTGGCCAAAAAAGAAGGCTTTGTGACTCGTTTTGAGCGTGAAGCCAAAGCGATGGCGCGCGTGGACCACCCGAACGTCGTGAAGATTTACACGGTGGATGAGTATCAAGGCATTCATTTCGCTGCTATTGAATACATTGACGGTCAGAGCATTCAGAAGTGGCTGGACGACCAGGGGCGGTTTTCGATTGGTGACGCGTTGCATGTGGCGATTGTGTGTGCGGAAGCACTACGGCATGCGCATCTGGAAAACATGATTCATCGGGACATCAAGCCGGACAACATCCTCGTCACCAAAAAGGGTGTTGTGAAAGTGGCCGACTTCGGGTTGGCCAAGGCCATGGACGACGACGTCTCGATGACTCAGAGTGGCACTGGTTTGGGCACACCCCTGTATATGGCGCCAGAGCAGGCGAGAAATGCCAAGCACGTGGACAGCCGGGTGGACATTTACGCCCTTGGCGTAACTCTGTACCACATGCTGACAGGAAAATTGCCGTTCACAGGCAAGACCACGCTGGAAGTGGTGATGGCCAAAGAAAAGGGCACGTACGCGTCGGCACGCAGTCTGCGTCCGGAGATTCCTGAGAGGCTGGACCTGATTCTGGACAAGATGATGGCTCGGGATCCGGCGCATCGACACAAATCGTGTGAGGATGTGTTGAAGGATCTGACGGGACCTGGACTGCACTCCGAGGCGCTCAGCTTTATGAACTCTGCGGACCTCGCCCCTGGTGCGAGGCTGGCGGGAAGCCTGGCAGGCAGTGTCACTCAGAGTGGCCGGCGAAACACCGCAGCGGCACCGTCGTTTGGCAGCGACGCCGCCGCCGGATCAACTCGCATCTGGTTTGTGCAGTTTGAAGACGCGAAAGGCCACACGCTTGTTGAGAAGCATTCGACGGGGCGGATTCTGAAGATGCTGGCGGCCGGGCAATTGACAGCCAAAGCCAGAGTGAAAGCTTCTGCCGACGGCACCTACTACCCGCTCGCTCAGTTTCCGGAATTTGCGAAGGCCGTCGAAGACAGCCTGGCCCGGCGTACAGCGGCAATTCGTAAAGAGGACATGAAAAACCTGTACAGTCGAGTCGACCGTGACCAGAAGATGTTTTACCTGAAGCGGAAGTTCAAAGACTACTTTCGGAACGCAATGGGTGTGGTATCGCTGGTGATTTTGCTGGCGGTACTTGGAGTGCTGGGTTGGCTGGGGCTGGAGTATGGCAAAAGTCTGCCGGAAAAGGCGGCCCAGCTGATCGGGTTCGGACAGCAGCAAGCCGCGGAGCAGCCCCTGCCAGGGGCCGTGGAAACCTCAGAAGGCGGCGGGCTGATACCGAGTGGCACCGTTCGCGACAAATAGCGGTTGATGTGGAATTAGTCTGTGATCCTATGGACTTTCCCGGCCACGAGGGAGCCTGGTTTCCTGGTTGGCAACACGCCACGGCTCGGCTTGCATCTGTGAGCAGGGATTGCGATACTTCGGGACGAGAGTGACAGACGATATTTCTGTCGCTGCGTGTTCGGTCGCCGTCGGTGAAGACTTGTGGCGACTGGACGGTTGGGATTGGTAAGGCGATCCTGACCAGACGAGCGCCCGTAGCTCAGTTGGATAGAGCAACCGCCTTCTAAGCGGTAGGTCAGTGGTTCGAATCCACTCGGGCGCAATTTTCTGCGAAGGTAAGTTGTCGCGAAGGTCGTGGTCGTATCCCGGCGGGGCCGCAACCCGGGGCGTATGTTGCACAGCAGTCCGGGCGACCTTCCGTTGACGCGAGGCTGTGGCTGGTGCTTCCGGCGTCACCGAGGTGCGAAATCTGCGAGGTCCCCTGACGACGCAGGGAACTCGGCCCGGATAAACAGCCTCCGGCCAGTCCAGGAGGACCTGCTCCGACGTCTCTGGAGCACTGATTTCAGGAACGGCACGCGTTACAAGGGGGGATTTAATGCTGGATCGCGTAGCGCGGCGACAAATCGATCCCTGGATGGCCCCTCTGGCGGGTTGGCTGGCAGCTAAAGGCACGTCGGCCAACTGGGTCACCGGCATTGGAGTGATTCTGGGCTTGCTGGGTTGCGTAGCGATTGCATGTCAGTGGACATGGACTGCACTGATCCTGATTGGGGGCAATCGATTTTGTGACGGACTGGACGGAATGGTTGCCAGACGGACTCGGGCCACGGACCTGGGCGGGTTTCTGGACAGCATTGCAGACACGCTGTTTTACGCGGCCGTTCCCTTTTGTTTTGGGTTGAGCCGTCCTGAGAACCAGTTGGCAGCCAGCGCGTTGCTGTTGAGTTTCTTCGGAACTTCGGGTTCGTTTCTGGCCTATGCGATACTGGCCGCGAAGCGGGGGATGGAGGGTGGCCGGGAACAGCCGAAATCGTTCTTTTATTCGGTGGGCTTGATGGAAGGCACCGAGACGATTGTGTTTTTCGTGCTGTTCTGTGTGTTTCCCGGGCACTTCAACGAGTTGGCGTGGACATTTTCCGGGCTGTGCTGGATGACGACCGTACACAGGGTGCTGGCGGGCGTGCGAGAATTTTCGGATCGATAGTTGTCGGGGCGACTGAGGGAACGAGTCCCAAGTGCACAAACAAAAAGGCATCCAGCTTAACTGGATGCCTCTCGTGATTTGCTGACCCGAAGATCAACTGCGCAAGACAGGACTTGAACCTGCATGGGATTTAACTCCCACTAGCTCCTGAAGCTAGCGCGTCTGCCAATTTCGCCACTTGCGCGGGCGTTGTCCCGGTAGTTTAACCGGCGAGAG
>CAIYBH010000482.1 GCA_903924405.1 uncultured Planctomycetaceae bacterium
ACGCAGGAGGAGCGAAGTGTGGCTGGGATTCGTGATGAGTTGGTGCGCGTATCGATTGGGCTGGAGCCCTTCGAAGTACTGGCACAGGAGTTTGGATCAGCCTTGAGGGCGATTTGAGAGCGGCGTACCAAACAGCAGTGATGTGTCGCGGATATCGCTGCCTCTGCGAAGTTCTTTTATTTTATGATCAGTCGTCGCATCAGGGTGTCGTACTGATCGATACAGTGCTGCCATGAAAAGAGAGTTCTGACGGATTCTCTGGCAGTGCTGGCCATCAGGCTTGCGTGAGTCGGATTGTGGATCTGTTCTGTCAGGAGCGAGACCAGTTCAGTGAGATTGTTGTGGGTGAACAGCTGACCGGTAACACCATGGCTGACGATTTCCGCACATCCATCGGCACGTGATGAAATTACGGGAAGACCGGCCGTCTGTGCTTCGATGAGGACATTCGGCAGACCTTCCCACTGCGAGGCCAGAACCAGTACGTTGGCGGCCTTCATGATGCCGATCAGGTCAGCTCGCCATCCGGTAAACAGGACGAAATCCTGGAGTCCCGCGGCATGAACACGCTGTTGTAGTTCTTCAAGCAGAGGCCCATCGCCAGTGAAGACGAGTTTTACAGGTTGGCCGAATTCGGATTGCCGAGCGTGCAGTTCGATGAATGCCGCGAGGACGTGTTGGGGCGATTTTTGTGGCGTCAGGCGACCAGCGCAGAGGATCACAAAGTCTTCGGGATGCAGATTCAGCGAACCACGACTGATTGGCGGGTACCCGTCGATGGCAGTGAAGTCAACGCCATTCCGAATAACGGAAATGCGGTTTGGCGAAATTCCGCACAGGGCCTGGTGAACGTTTCTGACGGCCTGACTTACGGCGATGTAGTGATCGGTGCAGGGGCGAGTCAGTCGTTCGGAGATGGCGACGGCCAGGCGTCGATCGGCAACTCGGACCCCGGACACAGCGCAGGAAACACCTGCAAGGCTGCCAGCCAGTCGGCTGACGAGATTTGCCTGGTGCAGAAACGAGAGGATTGCATGGGGGCGATCTGCGGCGAGAACGCGGTAGAGTCGATAGATTGCGCGAAGATCGAAGGCACCGCCGCAGTGGAGGGCTGTCACTGGGAGGCCTTCATTTTCGAGGGCCGCAGTCAGTGGACCTTTATCGCGGAGGCTGACAACACGGATATCCCAGTTTTTCTGTTTCAGGCCGCACGCGATGCGAACGAACGCTTTCTCGGCACCGCCGATATCCAGTTCTGTGATGACCATGGACAATTTGGCTGGATTTTTATGCATGGTTTTTTGCAGGGACTTTCGTGGGACAAAGCGACATGACGCGTGCGAGAACGGAGTTTGACGACGCAAGGGGTTGTTGTGGAAGGGCTGGCAGTGATCCTGGCTGAAAGTGTGAGTGCTGCCTATGATGACCGGGTTTGGGGGCGTGTGATGAAACCGCGGGGGTTTCGGGGAAATTAGTGGATTAGCGGTGGTATGTCTTTATGACAAATCGGGATTTCGACTTATTGTCTTCGTGGCAGTTTGATTTGCCGCCGGAACTAATCGCCAGTCGCCCATCGCCTGAGCGTGATGATGCTCGTCTGATGGTGATTGACAGGGCTGTTGGTCGCATCATTCATTCCAGGATTCGTGACCTGCCGCAGTGGCTGCACGCAGGGGACTTGCTGGTCTTCAACAATACAAAGGTATTACCAGCGCGGCTTTTTGGAATTCGTACGGCCACGGGAGGGCGTTGGGAGGGATTGTACATTGAGCAGACGGAATCGGGCGAATGGCATTTGCTCTGCGATACCAGAGGCAGGCTGACCGCTGGAGAAATGATCACAGTGATTCCCTCGCAGCAGTGGGAGAATTCTGTTGGTACGCCGAATACGTCGATTCAGCGATCCATTCTGACTCTGCGACTGACTCAGAGGCAGCAGGATGGCAGCTGGCTGGCGATTGCTGAGGACAGGAGGCCGGTACGTGAGATACTGGAAGAGTTTGGATCGTTGCCGTTGCCGCCCTACATGGGCAGGAAAATCGCTGACGAACAGGATCGGGAGCGTTATCAGACGTCATTTGCCGCCGAGCCGGGCGCCGTGGCAGCTCCCACTGCGGGGCTGCATTTTACGGACAGTCTTTTGCAGCGATGTGCAGAACAGGGGATTCTGCGAACGGAGCTGACGCTGCATACGGGGCCGGGGACTTTCCGGCCGGTCACATCGGAGCGTCTCAGTAATCATCAGATGCACGAAGAGTGGTGTCGACTTCCGGCAGAATCTGCTGATGTCATACGCCGGGTTCGCGGAAGCGGCAGGGTGGTGGCTGTCGGCACAACCTCGGTGAGAACGCTGGAATCGGCGGCCTTGTCTGATTCAGAATTCCCACGGGCATGGGAAGGTCGCACGGCTCTTTTTATTCAGCCGGGATTTGTCTTTCGTTCGGTGAATTGTCTGCTGACAAATTTTCATCTGCCGGGGTCCACGCTGATCGTGCTTGTGGCAGCATTTGCCGATTTTGAACTGATCATGGAGGGGTACCGTCAGGCAATTGAGCAGCGATATCGATTTTTTAGTTATGGTGATGCCATGCTGATTTTGTGAGGCAGTTCCGAGGATCCTTTGCCGTTGAAGGCGGCACAGGCGGGATTATCCGGGAAAGTTGGCAGACTGTGCTAACTGGCGTTATGCGTACGCCAGGAGATGCGTGAGGGAGGAAGCGGCGCTGCAGAGCATAATGAACCTGATGCGACTGTCTGTTTATGCCGAAAAAATATCAACAGGCGCGATACTGCCGGGAGGACTTATCCGGATTGAGTCCGTGGCGACCCGAAAAAGGGGGGGCACGATCCCGGTGACCGATGGTAGGCGTGTGTCTGAAACGCACGATGGAGGGTGTGTACGATGTCAGGATTGAGGAAAGCGTTGAGTTGTGTTCTGGCCGCGACGATGACACTGGGGTCCCCGCTGATGGCGGCTGGCCCGGTCGAATTGCGGTCGCGGGATGTGGTACTGAACGACGGGAGGCTTGAGGGAACGGTTGTGAACCGTCAGGCTCAGCCAGTTGCGGGACTGACGGTGCGTTTGTTTCATGGCGAAAGCCTGATTGCGACGACGACCAGCAATGAGAAGGGTCAGTTTTCCGTCGGCGGCTTAAGAAATGGCGGCCATACACTCTGCACGGGCGAAGATCGGCAGAGCGTGCGTTTCTGGGGCACTCAGGCCGCTCCGCCAGCAGCCTCGAATCGAATGACCATGGTTGTGGATGAAGAGATTGTGCGTGGCCAGAACTGTGGCGACAACTGCGGTGAAGGCAGCGGCTCGTTGCTTTCAAGTGTCATGGGCAATCCAGCGGTACTGTTGCTGGTCGCTGGCGGTGTTGTTGGCGTAGTGGCTATTGCCGCCCAAAACAACAACGACGACTCAACTCCGGCCAGCCCCTGAGTTCCGGTCAAACCGTGCTATCTCCTGATCATGTCGCTTCCCGGGCAACGGAACCTGTAGCCTGGTGGCTGTTTTGTGGGGTTTTAACGGTTTCACGAAGCAGAAACGTGATTCTTACGTCAGGAGCGACTTCATACTGGGCTGGGAGGTAATTCGGGGCGATCAGTACTGTCTGCCTGATTAGTGTATTGAGCATAGAGAGTTGTCGAAGAACGCCGATGGGATCCATCGGCGTTTTTTTTTGCGCTGGGGGAAAACGGCATAATTGGAAAATCTTAACTCATCGCTACGGCTGGCATATTCCGATAAACCAGAATAACTGTTGATTTCGGTATGTCCGGAATTCATCACCCACGGGCCAGAGTGACGTGCGATTGGTTCCCGCGGCGATTGGCGAGCGGGAAATTGAGTCAGGCAACGAAATCCAGTGGCTCCTTAAAAGCCTGCCTTTTTTAAGGAAAATGACGGTGAAACGTCCGGGATTTGTAGCAGCGGGGTTGATTGGATCTGCAACCACACTCTGCGTGCTGTTGAACCAGCATTTGAATTTGGGTGCATCCGAGAATGGTAAGCGTTCCTTCCGGGAAGCGCTGAAGGGATCGCCACAACCAGAACTTGTGGAGCAGGAAGATGGGATCCGGTTGAACTACTTTGATTCCACATGGGAACGGGTGTTACGCAACCTGGCAGAGAGCCAGGAACTGACGCTTGTAATGGAAAAAGCTCCTCCGGGACGATTTGCCCGGAGAGATCGTACGAAATACGATCTGGATTCAGCGATCCGAATTCTGAACAGTGAACTGGAGCCGCAGGGTTTCCGCCTGCTGCATCAGAATAATTTTCTGATCGTGCTGAGTCTGGATAAGGCGCGGACGGAATATGCTCGCCCCCGCATGAATGAAGAGTCCTCGAAGCCGAGGGCTGCTGCAATGGAACGCACAGTGCATTCGGCCGCGCTGACCCGGGACGAATTTGACGATTCCGGAATGAGCGAGCGTCCGCAGACACGGTCTGCAAAGCATTCTGTGGTCACTTCGGACGATCAGGGCGGCAGAAAAAACCGATCCACAAAAGTCCGTCCGGTATCGGATACATCCGGAGAAGTCGGCGCTTCTTCGGGAGCATTTTCCGTTCAGGAGATTCCACTGACGGAAGGAAAGGCGACGGATGTTGCCAGAACATTATTCGTGGTATTTGAAGGGCGTACGGAACTGGAAAAACCGGGACTCAACGGACTGCCCGGGTTTGTTGTGCGTAGTAATCCCGTGGATTCCTCAACGGACGAAGAGCCTGCGGTTCTGTTTCGGGTGGGGATCAACCAGGAAGAGAATTCTCTCAGCTTCGAAGCACCTCAGAAGCGTCTGCAGCATCTGAAGCGGCTGGTTGCGGATCTGGACCGTCCTGCGGACTCAGAGGATGACACTTCGGTCAGGCTGGTCCAGAATAATGGGGTACCGGCACAGGCGGCAAAGCAGTTGACGGAGCGAATCCATCAGTTGGTTGCGATGGGCGACGAGGAGCGGGCGTATGGTCAGGCGGTGCCAGACGAAAGTCGGACGCTTGCTGAGGATGGTAAGGAAGACGGTCCTCCGATCAACCTTCGCGGCGATGTGAACATTCAGGCGCTGGAAGATCTGAAGCTGCTGATTCTGAAAGGAAATGCAGCGGATGTTAAACGTGTTGAGCAGATTATTGAGCAGCTGGAGAAGGTCAGTGTCGGCTCGCTGCCGAGCATTCATGTTCTGACGCTTGAGAACGTGGATTCTGAAGCACTGGCGACTCTGCTGACCAGCGTGTACGAGCAGCTGGCGGAACTGCGTCAGCGAACGAGCGGCAACAACCAGAAGACGGCGGCATTCCTGCCGGTGGTTCAGCCGAATGCCCTGTTGATTATTTCTTCGGAAGTGGAGCGAGAGTCAATACTGGAGCTGGCAGAGAAGCTGGATCAGCCATTATCGCCGGATCTGGAATTTGAAGTCTTTCCGTTGAAAAGTGCTATCGCTTCGCAGGTCGTGACATCGTTGACGACGTTCTACGAAGAGCGTCAAGGTCTTGGAACTTCTCTGAGAACGTTCGCTGATGTTCGCAGCAATTCCGTGATCGTTCAGGCTCGTCCAAATGAACTTGCGGAAGTCCGGAAGCTGATCGAACGCATTGATCGTGACGAGCCAGCGGCGACATCGCGAATGAAGGTGATTCGGCTGAAGAACGCGGTGGCTGAAGAATTGAGTGCCACAATCAGTCAGGCGATTCAGGCGGTCATCAGTCCTCCTCAGCAGACCACGGGGCAAGGTGGGGTTGGTGGCTTTGGGAATACGCAGGGGGCTCAGGAGTTACGGGACAATAAGTCCATCGCCCTCGAGTTTCTGGCTTCAGCGGGTGGTGTTCAGGAACTGATCAAATCCGGCATTCTGGCGGACATCCGCGTCAGCTTTGATGCACGGTCAAACAGTCTGATTCTGACAGCACCCGAATCCAGCATGGGATTGATGGAGGCATTAATTGCCGAATTGGACCGCAGTCCGGATGCCGTATCGGAGATCAAGGTCTTTACGCTGAAGAATGCTGACGCGCAGCAGTCGGTTGACCTGCTGACGACGCTGTTTGAGAGCGGCAATCAGCAGGAAGCGCTGGGGATACAGCTTGCCGGAACCGAAGGGTCTTCCAGCAGTCTGATACCACTGAGGTTTTCGGCGGATATCCGTACGAACACTGTTCTGGCGATTGGAAGTGCCGAGTCTCTGGGGGTTGCGGAGGCCGTGCTGTTGCGACTGGACTCTGATGATACGCGTCAGAGAACCACTTCTGTGATTCCGCTGCGTAATGCTCCGGCCGATCTGGTCTCCCAGACACTGCTGGATTTTCTGCAGCAGCAGCAGTCTCTGCAGGACAGTTCGCAGGACCTGGTCAGCAACATTGAACGCATTCGACAGGAAGTGCTGGTGTCTCCGGACGCCAACAGTAACTCGCTGATCGTCAGTGCTTCTCCGCAATACTACAGTCAGATTGTGCAAATCATCGATCAGCTGGATGCTCAGCCTCCGGAAGTTGTGATTCAGGCACTGCTTGTGGAAGTGTCACTGCAGGCAACGGATGAATTTGGACTGGAGCTTGGATTTCAGGATCCGTTGCTGATGCGACGCAGTCTGACGGCGACAACAACCGGCGGCACGACGACACTGAGTGGCAGTGGGACGCCAGGACTGAACTTCAACAATACGTCTCTACCGCTTGGTAATACCTCCGCGCTGAATAATACCAGCAATGTGGGAACGCAGGGGATCAGCAACTTCTCGCTGGGCCGCCAGAATACTGATCTGGGCTTTGGGGGATTTGTGTTCTCTGCTCAGTCTGATGCCGTCAGCGTACTTCTGCGTGCTCTGGCATCTCGCCGAACGGTGCATGTTCTCAGTCGTCCTCAGGTGCGAACAACTCATAACAACGAAGCGTTCGTGACTGTCGGGCAGCAGGTGCCGATTGTGAATGGCGTCACAACGACTGCTCAGGGACTTGCCAATCCAAACGTGTCTCAGCAGCAGGTTGGTATCACGTTGCGTGTGACGCCGCGAATTACTCCGGACGGTATTATTGCGATGAGTGTGTTTGCGGATAAGAGTTCTCTTTCCGGTCAGACAGTTCCGATCTTCGGAAACTCCGTTGGAAATACCTTTGACTCGCCGATCATTAATCAGTCTCAGGCCGTGACCACAGTGAATGTGCCCAATGGGCAGACCATCGTCATGGGCGGGATGATCACGAAAGACGATAACACGCTTGAACGTAAAGTGCCATGGCTTGGTGACCTGCCGGTTGTGGGCCGGGCATTTCGATACGATTCTACAATAACGTCGCGAACGGAGCTCCTGATCTTCCTCACGCCGAGAATTGTCCTGAGCGATCTGGATTCTGAATTGATGAAGCAGGTCGAAGCGGAACGCATGCACTTTATCGAATCTGAGGCAGAAGAAGTCCATGGGCCTCTCTACAGTGTTCCGAATCCTCCAACGGCAGAAGAGCAGGAACCGCAGGAAGGCGAAGTATTGTCTCCGGAAATGCCAATCCGCGAGTTGCTGGAGCCTGATCGCGTGCCGAAGGTTCCACCCACGGCAAGGCCAATCCCCGAATGACAGGGGCGTGCTGTTCGGATGGTGCCGCGACTGACCAGGGGCTGGTCATGTGGCTGAGGAAATGAAGGCGGTTGGCGCAAAACGGAGTTCCATCGGGACTCCGTGTTGATTCGGGGGAAGGGATTAAGAATCCCCTGGCGGATCGTGGAGGATCAGAGATGTTTCAGTTCCCGAAGTACATACCAGTGACGGTTTTGCTGTTGGTTTCTGTGACTGGTTGTTCTTCTTCGGGCTCGTTTTTTCAGAGTTCCGGGGAAGTGTTCCGGGATCCGGGGCGTCTGGTCGGCAGGCCGCACATCGAAAAGAATGTGATGCGGATTGTGACGATCTGGGAGCCAGCACATGGTAAGGGGCTGGACGACAGGAATGCCCGCGGATTTGCGGGGCAGATTTTGTTTTTCGGGCCTCGTGGCGAGTCTGGTGCGCGTGTAAGCGGCAAAGTTCAGATTTTGTTATACGACAACTACGACAAGGATGCAGATACTGACCCGGTGCTGCTGCACAGATTTGAGTTTGACGCGGATGCGTGGGAAGCTCATCACGGCGAGGGAACGCTGGGACATTCCTACAGCGTGTTCATTCCCTACATGAATAAGCACAAGGATCAGGTGAACTGTGCGTTGAAGGTGGAACTTTTGCAGGAAGACGGTAGCCGAGTGTCGTCGCAGGAGACGGAGGTGCTGCTTCCGGGCCGGAATACAAAAGAGATCGCTGCGAGTCGCACGAGAGGCTTTGTCAAAGAGAGCTCAATAGGCGGTGCAAAGTCGGATGCGCAAGCCGCGGCACAGACTTCGGCAGAAAGTAAGCTGAGCACGCTTTCGATTCCTTTGAAAAAACGATAGGTCTTCACGCGACGCGGTGTTCGTTCTTCATTGTTCCGGTGCAAACCGGATGACGCCGCGGTGTCTGGATGAGTGAGGCGTGTCAGCCATGTTTTCAGGGGCTGCTGGCCGAAGCCGACGTCGTACATTCCGACGGTTGTCCCGAACACTCGATTGTCACGGAGCAACAGTCCGTTTCTTTTGGATCAACGGGAAGATTTTCCTGACAGGCGATCTTCCAGCCGTCCCGAGAGTACAGACAGCGGGTAGCTCATGGCAAGGTAGATCAGTGCGGTGATCGCCCCCAGCTGGATGATTGCATTGGAGTTCTGGGCCTCTATGTAGTAGGCCTTGGACAATTCCACCACGCCGATCACACTGCAGACCGCGGTATCTTTGAAGAGCGCAATGAAGTCATTTGTCACCGGTGGAATGACCTGCTGTGTGGCCTGGGGAATCAGGATTCTGCGAATCGCCATGGATCGTGTCATTCCCAGTGACAGAGCCGCTTCCATTTGCCCTGGGGGGATATTCTGCAGGCCGGCCCGATAAATTTCCGCTTCGCATGCGGAATAATTGATGGCCAGAGCCAGGACAGCGGATGAGAAGCTGCCGAGGCTCAGTTGCGCGTCTGGAAACAGCCATGCCAGGAACTCGGGGACGACGAAGTAAATCAGTATCAGCTGCAGGGCCAGTGGCGTTCCGCGGACGACTTCCACGTAGAGTCGAGAGAAGACAGAGAGAGGTTTCGAGCCATAGATCCTGAGCAAAGCCAGTCCAAGGCCTGCAATGATGGCGAGTGGCATGGAGCAGACGGAAAGAAGTATGGTCCATACGGATGCGAGGAGCAGGGCCTTTCTGCTGGACGCGAGAGAATTGCTTTCGTCCGGCGTGATGATGTCCGGATTTTCTGAAACACTGTTGCCAGTAAAACTGCCGGTGCCGTCCGTTTCGAGTGATCGCAGCATCTGGGTCGCGTTCCACAGACTGTACTTCTCGAAGATTTTGCGGAGCTTGCCGTTGCGGAGGCCTGCGATGATGGCAGCATTCACTTCGCGAAGAAGTCCTGTGTCTTCTTTACGAGTCAGCGCCACATAGAACCCCGGGGCCTCACCGCGGCCAACCTGACGCAGCTTTGGATAGCGGTGCGCATAGGCTGTCCAGATTGGCAGATCCTGAATATTGGCACGGACTCCGTCCAGGCCCAGTTCCACGGCCCGCAGTGCATCCGTCACTCCATCGTAGCCCTTGAGCGTTACCGTGTCTGCAAACGATTTTCCGTACTCATCAGCAGCAGAGCCTGTCAGCACGGAGACGGGGATTTTGTGGTCCTGGAATTCCTTCTTTTTCAGATCATCCCAGTTGCTCAGGCCCGTGTCGTTGTGACGAGCGATCAGAACAAGCTCATAGATATAGTAGGGAACAGAGGTTCCGTACAGCTGCGAACGGATCGGTGACCATTCGTAGCCATTCAGAACAACATCGATGTCATGCCTGTCCAGCATGCTGGGCAGCTTGTCCCACTGTCCCTGACGAAACTCGGCGGTTAGCCCAAGATGTTCGGCGATCATCTGTGCAATTTCGACTTCGAATCCGACCCGTTTGTCGGGGTTTGCCGGATCCGGAAAGATGAAGGGAGCCCCCCCTTCCTGGTCGGCCCCCCAAACGAGCTTGCCACGTTTGCGGAGTGCTTCCAGGTCCTCGGCCACGGCAGAATTG
>CAIYBH010000483.1 GCA_903924405.1 uncultured Planctomycetaceae bacterium
CTGCAGTGTTTGCACTGTTGCTTCTGCAGGTGATCGTAAGTGGTCAATGCCTTGCCGATTCCGAGGAAGAGTACCCTTTCGATCACAAGAAGCGGAAGATGGGGGCATCGTTACTGGAAAGTCTTGACTGGGATCCCAGCTTGTTCTTCACACAGCCGGAGATGATCAAAGCCTGTCAAGCCGTCAGAGCAAAGTCCCTGCCAAAGCTGGAAGAATTGCAGCAGGCTGGAATCGACTGGAACCTGCAAGGCAAAGATGGCGTCACGGTCTTGCTGTGGGCCCTGCTCGCCAACGACCTGCCGATTTTTAAGCAACTACTGGGGTGGGGGGCAGATCCCAATATTGCCATTCACTCCAAAAATAAGATCCCGCTGTCTCCGCTGGATTACTCTATTTTAGATGGCGAAACTGTGTTTTTCTTGTGCGTTAGAATGCATCGCAAGTCTGAATGGGCAGCAGCAGCTTTAGCTGCTGGCGGGGATGTAAACTTCATCCAACGCCAAACGAAATCATCGGTGTTATGTACGATGCTTCAAAATCCGAAAATCGATGGCACAATTGATAGGGCTTACTTCCGTGACATGATTCAACGCGGTGCCAATCTGAATTATCGGGATGGTAACCAAAGAACGCCGCTGATGATTGCGATTTTCGTTGACCAGTTCGATGCAGCGGTGCATCTCGTTGAGTGCGGCGCGAGTGTTGAGTGTTATGATGACAGTAATTGGCAGGCGATTCATTACCTAGCGTCGTTCTTCGCTCAACAGGAAGAATTCTTCGCCGATAACCCCGATGAAAGAAAGCAATGGGACGAATCTCCCGAGAAAAAGTCTTTTGATCATCTCGTCACACTGTTTCGCGAGCGGGGGCATTCGTTGGTGGAAGCTCGGGTGGACTATGAGCGGCGATTTCAACTGGTCGATGGGCTCGATTACATGATCTGGCGACGAAGAATGCGGACCGAAAAAGACCCCTGCATGCCAAAATCAGTCAAGCCGGCCTCTCCGTCCGCGGACACCCCTGCCGGGGAAGCCGCGAAGGATGTCTCACGCTGAATTCCGTTCAGGCGACATGGTGGCCGATGGTTGAGTGGAATCCTGGACCAGAGCCGCATCGCGCTATGAATTCTGACACTATCAGGGCCAGCGGTTGCTGAAAGTTGAGCCATGGTTGATGCCTTTATTCTTGTCATGCTGGTGTTTCTCTGGTTCTGGGATTATCCGGTTGACCACCCGGTTCGCCGGCTGATTCATGTTCCGAGTCTGCCGCTGGCATGGCTCGGACTCTGGCATAGCTGGGCCATGTTTGCCCCCGAGCCCATTCATGTGAATCGACGTCTGCACGCTGTACTCACTCTGGCTGATGGCAGCCAGCAACTCTGGTGCCCCCTCGCACCGCATCTGTCCACCAGACTTCAGAACACGCTGTATGCTCGGAGTTTCAAATTCGAATCGTCGCTGTTCGGGGCTGGAATGCAGCCGGCCTGGCAGTCCCTGTGCGAATTCCTCGTACGGCAAGCCGGCTCCAACGGCCACCATGTCCGCGAAGTGGCACTGATTCGTGAATCAAGACGGGTGAATTCGTGGGAGTGCCCGTCGATTTACTCTGATCCGGTCAGGGAAACCTTCTACCGCTTTTCACCCGCACTGCCCACAGCGGAACTGACCTGCTGAGGTTGGGGAGCAGAGCGGTGCCACTCGGCTGACACCCGCGTCGTTGGGACATCACGCGGCAGAGAGTACCCTCGCGGCAACCTGGACTAAGTTCCGCACGGATCATGAGGAACCACACGTTCCGGAGAAGTTGCAGATTCCGAGCCATCGGCCACAGCGTTGGAGCAACGTGTTCAGACAGCGGCAGGTGCACCTGGCTCGATGGTACTTCAGTCAGAGGTTGGTACGGACAGGACCGAGTTGCTGATCTCTTCCGGTGAAGCGGAGCACGATGGGGGAAACTGATGAGTCTTGAACAGCTCAGCCACGCATGGCAGGTCTTCTTTCACGAACCATGTTCCACAGCCCCGCTGGTGCTGTTTCGGATCCTCGTGGGTGTTTTGCTGTTGATGAATGGGCTGCTGCTGGCGCCGCTGATAGACGATTACTACTCAGCTGATGGGCTCTGGCCAGCCGCTATCTGGCGACAACAGTCAGAACGCCGATCGTTGTGTCTGTTGCGGTGGCTGCCCGATTCCACGAGCCTGTTTCGCTGGTTTCTGGCGGTGCACCTGCTGGCCTGTGCGTGTTTTCTTGTGGGCTTTCAGTTCAGGCTTTCGGCAATGGTGGTGTTTGTGACACTGGTTTCAATTCACCATCGCAATGCCAGCATCCTGTCCAGTGGTGATTCGCTCCTGCGGCTGCTCGTGTTCTTCTGCTGTTTCAGCGACGCGGCTGGTGGTCTTTCTGTAGATCACTGGTTGGGGGGCCATGCCATGACAGAGTTTCGCCGGACGGATCCCTGGGCACTCCGGCTGATGCAGATTCAGGTGAGTATTGTCTATCTGCGCACGGTGTACTGGAAGCTCTGTGGCACCAGCTGGAGAAATGGCACAGCAGCATGGTATCCCCTGTGGGTCGATGCCTATGTTCGCTTTCGTCCGCCGCGGGTGCTGCTGAAGCCGGCGCTAATCCGGCTGGCCACATGGGGAACGATGGTTGAGGAGCTGCTGCTGGGCGCGGGGCTCTGGATTACCGAGCTGCGTTATCCGTTGCTGATCACAGGAGTGCTGCTGCATGTGCTGTTCGACATGGTCCTGAATCTGCAGCTGTTCAGCTGGATCATGGTCTGCAGCTTGCTGTTGTTTATCTGGCCGCAGGACTCGGAGTGGCTGCTGCGTCAGGGGTGGTCATGGATCAGCGGGTAGGCCCTGCGGCCCAACGCTGCGTGCCCGATGATTATGCGGCAGGATTCTGTGCGGCAAAAAAAAGGCGTGTCCACAGAGGGACACGCCGAGGCATTGTGTTGGATTGTTTGCGGGGCTGGTGAATCAGCGAGTCGCAGGGGCTTCTGCGGTGTCTGCTTCAACACCGGAGGCAGCTTCGACGCGGCCTCGTGATTCCCCGGTGAGGAAATTGTCGACTCGGGCCTGTTGCTGCAGCTTTTCAAAGGTTTCACCGACCATTCGCTGCACTTCACGCTCGGTCAGGTCAGCGTGCAGCTGGGCTTCCACATCGGCGATGTTGTGATCGACGGGCTCTGTGAAGCCTTCAAACTTCAGGATGGCGTACTGGCTGGGGCCAACCTGAAGCACACCGGACAGCTCGCCGACGTCCTTCATGGCGAAAGCTGCCTTGCGGAGATTTTCGTGAGCACCTGAATTCCTGCGGATTGGGGGAATAACGCCACCGAGAGCCCGGCTGTTGGGCTCCATGGAGTAATCGCGGGCGAGGCTTTCGAAGTCATCCGGGGAGTTCTTTGCCTTTTCCCAGATTTCTGTCGCTCGACGGATATTGTCGAGGACGATCATGCGGGCCTTCGCGCGGGGGCCGTAGTTGTCTTCGTACGCCAGTTCGATCATTTCGCGAGTAATTTCTACGTCGCGTCCAGCCAGTTTTCTGAGAGCCAGCATCGGCCAGATCACGTCACGGCGGTACTGGGCCGGGGTGAGATTTCGTTCGGCCTGCAGCATTTTGTACCACTGGTCGAGGGCGAGACCGAACTTCTTGGAGATCTCGACGATTTCCTGATCGACTTCCGCTTCAGAAACGGTGAGTCCGCGTCGGGCACATTCCTGCTGAATGATCATGCGATTGACCATGTTTTCGAGCACGTCTTTGCCATGCCGTTCGACGCATTCCTGAGCCAGCGCTTCGTAAGTGATGGAATCGCCGTTGACGCGAGCGTAGGCCTTGCGGAAAGCGTCGCTGCCGGCGGATGCCACCGGGGGCTGGCCTTTTTGCTCTGCCGCATGGCTGCTCTGAGCCCGCCAGACCTGCATGGTAATGCCACCGGCGATCAGGATCAGGACCGTTCCACCGAACACCAATCCAGTTCGTCGGGTTCGAGTTGAGGGGCCTGAGTTGGTGATGTCGTCCATGACAATGCTCCAGAAAGCTGAGGAATGGGGCTCATTTAACGGTCCGGCGACGTTCGATCCAGAGAACGCTCGCTGGGTAGCGGCAGGAGTTGCCGGGGCGATGCGAATCGCCCACCGGATGCGGTGGTTTTATATGGCCTTTTTCGAAAAAACGTCAAGTTCGCTTTTCGTGACTTTGGAACGGCGGGTGGTGTTTGAGAAAACAGCAAAATCTGCTACAATTTCCAATTCCTGACCAGTGTTCGTAATCTCTTTACTGGTAATGGTTTACGAAGATCTGGTTGGGTGAGCATTCGGTGGTCAAAGCGGGATTGTTCCCGTATTGGCCCCGCCGGGCTCGAAAATCCGCCAACTGCGTGTTGGAATTGTCTGCTGATCGAAGGCTGCTGGACAGAATGTTCTGATTCTGTGGGGGCTGGCCATGTCAGTTGGACGCGTTCCAGCCGTTGTTGGTGCAAGGGTGGATTCGGACTTGTGGACAGCAGGTCGTCAAGTGGGTTTGCGGGTTTGTATCAGGCTCGTGAACGCTGACAGAGAGATTCGTCGCTGCAGGCGACAAAGCAGGAGTAACGCGTTTGTCTACTGACATTCCTCAGGGTGATGCATCGCTGGTTCCTGATCCTCGTGTCTTCCGGACGGACATCCAGGCGGAGATGCGGACCAGTTATCTGACGTACGCGATGAGTGTGATCATCAGCCGGGCCCTGCCTGATGCGCGGGATGGGTTGAAGCCTTCCCAACGCCGCATTCTGGTGGCGATGAATGATTTGAATCTGGGGCCTGCGTCGGGGCGAAAGAAGTGTGCCAAGATCGCTGGTGACACCAGTGGTAACTACCATCCCCACGGTGAAGGCGCAATTTATCCGACACTGGTTCGTATGGCTCAGGATTGGGTCATGCGTGAGGTGCTGATTGACAAACAGGGCAATTTCGGATCACTCGCCGGGTTGCCGCCGGCGGCCATGCGATACACCGAAGCCCGGTTGTCTTCGGCGGCCGCGGAAATGATGCGGGATATCGATCGCGAAACGGTGGATTTCGCTCCGACCTACGACAATGATCGACTCGAACCGGTCGTACTGCCCGCGCGGTTTCCCAACCTGCTCGTCAACGGTTCTAACGGGATCGCTGTCGGGATGGCGACCAGCATTCCTCCGCATAACATGGCCGAGGTGTGTGAAGCGGTCATTCGTGTGATCGACCGCCCCGAATCGTCTCTGGAGGAACTTCTGGACGCGATTCCGGGTCCCGATTTTCCAACCGGAGGAACCATTTGTGGAACTATGGGCATCCGGCAGGCTTACCTCACCGGACGCTCGACACTGACTCTCAGGTCGCGGACACACTTCGAAACGGAAAAAAATTCCGATGTGATTGTGGTCACCGAAATTCCGTACATGGAGACCCGCGACCGGATTCGCGAAAAACTGGAAGTCCTCGTCGCCGAGGAACGCATCAAAGGCATTTCGCGAATTGTCGACCTGACCGATCGAAATGTTCCGTCATGGCAGGTGCGATTGCACATCGTTCTGAAACGTGACGCCGACAAGGAAGTCGTTCTCAACCAGTTGTTCGAATACTCACCGCTGCAGACCACCGTCAGCGTCATTCTGCTGGCACTGGAAGGCAACCGTCCGAAACTCATGACGCTCCGCATGCTGCTGGATGCGTTCATTCGGCATCGCGTGGACGTCATTCGACGCCGGACTGAATTTCTGTTGCGGGAAGCACGCAAACGCAAGCATACCGTCGAAGGCCTCCTCCTGGCTCAAACGGATATCGATCGAGTCATCCGGACCATCCGCGAGTCCTCCAGTCGTGCTGCTGCGAAAGAAGCTCTGCAGCAGATTCCCATCCCATCACCGCTGGTCTCCCGCGCGCTCGGCGAAAATGGTTTCCGGGCCTTTATCGGCGAAAATGGTGAGGCGGCCGACTACTTCCTCTCGGCAAATCAGGCCGAAGCCATCGTCTCCATGCAATTGGGATCCTTGGCCAATCTCGAACGTGAAAAGCTGGTGGCGGAGCACCAGCATCTGCTGGATAACATCGCCGAGTACCTGCGTTTGTTGTCAGACGAAGCACACCTCAGAGCTGTCGTACGCTCCGACATGGAAGAGCTGAAAGCCCGTTTTCCAGACAAACGACGCACTCGGATTTCTGATGAGGAATTGGGGGATTACGACAAGGAAGCACTCATCGCTGAGCAGCCGATGGTCGTCACGCTCTCGCAGCGAGGCTACATCAAACGAACTCCCCTTGATGTGTACGAAGCGCAGAATCGCGGCGGAAAGGGCATCAAGGGGGCGACCACCGATGAGGAAGATCCCATCGCTCACCTCTTTGTGTCCAGCACGCACGACTTTCTGCTCTTCTTCACCGACCACGGCAAGGTGCACTGGCTCAAAGTTTATGACCTGCCTCTCCAGCCAAGAACCGGCAAAGGCCGCGCCCTTGCAAATCTTGTGACGATGGAAGAAGGTGAAGGCATCGCCAACTGTTTCAATGTGAGACATTTCCCGGACGACAAATATCTCGTCATCGCAACTCGTCAGGGAATCATCAAGAAAACAGCACTTTCAGCCTACGGCCGCCCCATGAAAGGCGGGATCATCGCCATCCGACTCGACGACGGCGATGCACTCGTTGACGTTCGTATCGTCCAGGGTGACCAGGATCTCGTGCTGTCGACTTCAGGAGGTATGGCAATCCGCTTCAGTCATGAAGACGCACGCCCGATGGGACGAGCTACCCGTGGTGTCAAAGGTATCACGCTCACCCGTGATGAAATTGTCGTCGGTATGGTTGTCGCCGACCCGGATCGCACGCTGCTGAGCATTTGTGAGCAAGGGTACGGAAAACGTACGCCATTTGGTCCGGCGGATGTCGCTGCAGGAGAGGTTGCGGGCGAAGTGCTGCCTGAGGATCAGAATCTGGCCGTGGCCGAAGAATCATTGGCGGAAGAGGCTGCAGACGACACCGCCGACGAATCGACGCCGGGCAGCAACATGAAATATCGCCGCCAGCGTCGAGGTGGCAAGGGGCTGAGGGACATCAAGACCACTGCACGTAATGGTCGCGTCGTCGATGTGCTCTCCGTCTCTGACGACGATCAGGTGCTGATGGTGACGTCACGTGGCAAGATCCAGAGAGTTCGTGCTGCTGATATCAGCACCATCGGTCGAAATACTCAGGGAGTCCGTATCATTCGTCTGGACGAAGCAGACACGCTGGTTTCCTGTGCGGTGATCCCTGGAGATGTGATCGACGAAGCGACTGCAAAAGCGGCAGCTCTTGCGGCCGCGACTGCAGTCCCTCCAGTCGACGGTCCTGCAGTCCCGCCATCACTGTCTGAACCCGCCACAGACGTTGAATTGTGATCTGTAGTCGAGTACGAAACGTGAACGGCGCTCAGACTTGCTGAGCGCCGTCCACGGCGGCCTTATGCGTGTCTAAGTCACTTTGTGCTTGTCTATGGGGCTTGCAAGCCCAGACGCTCCGCGACCCTCGGAAGTCGTGTGCGGATCAGTGATTTGCTGGATTCTGGCAGCGACTCGGCAGTCATGGGAACAACCCGCGTGTCTTCCTGATCCAGTCGCCCCGCTTTTCGTCCGTACTTGTAACCATGGTCCAGTGCTCCATCAGGCGTGAGCTGAATTCCGGGCCACCCTGTCGTGGGGACTGAGAGGAACATCTGCTCCGGTTTGGATTCGTCGACCGCGGCGGCGGGGGAATCGCCGGGCACAGCAAAGCTTCTTCTCAGAGCCATTTCCAGAAACAGCTCCCTGGCCAGCAGGGAGGCCGGATCAACGATCGCGACTTCATCAGCAATCAGCGATTGGTAGGGCTGTTCGCCGTCCACCCGCAGTGTCTTCAGCCTTTTGAACTCTGCAGCGATTTCATTCCGGACGAGTGGGAAGTGGGTGCAGCCCAGTACGACGGTCGCAATTGGCACCGCCTTTCCTGTTTTTCGATATGATTCCAGCAGGGTGACAACCTCGAAACGAATGTAGTTGCTGACCGAGTTCAACTGCAAATCATTCGCCGTACCGCCTTGGCCGATCAATCCGGAAGGATCGAATTCATACGTCGCCAGAAGATCGGCATCGATACCGGATTCCCGCTGTTCCAGTAAAGGGCCAGAGTATTCAGCTGCTGATCGAGCCGAGGTGGTTACGAAAGCTGGATCTCCCTCAATCGCTCCTGCGAGTCCTTTGGATCCTTGTTGAACGATTTCCGGAACGCGTCGGCCGGCCTGCCCCAGTATTCTCGCAATTGCTTTCGGATAGGCATTGCTGCTGCAGGTTCCCACCGTGGCCATAACAGCAACCGTTTGCTGATGCTGCGAAGTCGCTTGTTCCAGGATTCCCCGAGCTCCGGCATCGACAACGCCCAGTACAAACACCGGTATTCCACATTCTGCCAGCGCATGCCGAATATCGTTGATACCAAATGCCGTTGCTGTATTACAGGCAATCACAATCGCCTTGACTGGTGGCTTTGTGTGGCTTGGTATCGCCGCCTGTTGTGACGGCCAGTAGCGATTACCGAGCAGAAAAATGGTGTCCTTCAGAATCAATTCACGAAGGTAGTCGGTTTGCTGAACCGCGGGATAGTTACCATAGGGCATATTTGCCTGGTCGCCCATGTAGATGAAGTTTTCATTCTGAAAATCAGGGATTCCATCCGGATCAGGTCTTAGCGAGGCATTATCGAAATTGTCGGCCTGCAGGATAGCTTCAAGGACGGTGAGACCACCAATGCCGGAGTCGAAGACGCCGATAGGCAGTTTGCGAGTTTCCGTGTCCCATGCAGACAGATTGATGGAATTTGCAGCCATTCCATCGGGATGGGCGCGAACATGCTGGACGACAGACTTGAGGACGGAATCATCTGAAACGCGAGCCTGCGGCGGGCTGGACAGGGACTGCTGCATCCGGATGGAAAACCGTCTCAGCCAACCTGCCGTAATTGCATCGCCGATCGAGGTTTTTTCTGAGTATTCATCGGGCATACGTCCCCAGAAGAAACTGATCCAGCCATCTGCGAGTGAGCCGGCCTCAGTCATAAAGTTCTCCAGAGCCTCGTTGCTGCATTTCAGAGGAAAAGTTTCCTCAACAACAACAGGTTTTCCGATCTGGAAGCCTTTCAATGTGTCCATTGCCAGCCCCGGCTTTTTGCTGTCGGGATAGATGTGAACAGCAAGGAAGTCGAGACGCTCACTGACGCGGTCGGGAATAAATCCGGAGGTCAATCCCGGGCGATCCAGGCTCCAGTCGACAAAGCCCACTGTAATCAGAGGACGGGGAGCGTGGCGCCGTATGGCGGTTGTCATTTGCTCAATCCACTGCCGTGCGATGTCGTGGCGTAGTCGTCCACTCGTTTGTCGTGCCACGAATTGAACAAAGTGTTTCCCGGCGAATGCCGGACCCAGCCAGTCGCCGGCGGGTTGCTCGCCACCAATAACGGGCTCGTTCATCAGATTGAGACAGAATACGGCGGAGCTGTCTTTGCAGGCGGTGGCAATATGCTCCCAGAAGCGTTCCTGAGCCTTCCATCGAGCTGATTCATCCAGATTGTCATACCATGCTGGAACTGCGTTTTTGTGGTAGCACCCCAGACCCGTGATATCAAGGTAAAGTTGCTGTTCCTCAGCGAGCGCCAGCAGCTTTTTCAGTTGCAGCAATTCAGCTGCACGTGGTTGATCCGGTGATTCCATGAATCGTCCAAACTGCAGATGCACTCGGACGACATTGGCCCCCAGTGCCTTCATCTGGGTGAAGTCTTCAACCACGCGATCCCATTCATCATGCCAGTAGTCTTCTATCAGTCGGCCGGCTTCATCATGGTCATAATTGAATCCCATGATCGTTGCAGCCTGGTCAGTACCTTCGAACACAAAACCGTCACCGCTGCTACTGACCACGATTCGCGGTAGATCACCGAACGCAAAGTGCGACAGTGTTGTGGACACAAGGACCACGAGTTGAATACGCAGTCGAATCCGCTGAATTATTCGAATCATTCCAGTCTCGCTGCTGAGGAACTGAATCGTGAGTGTGGTCAATGCTGGACAGGAATCTCTGATTGTTCAGGTCCTGGGAATTGAAGGAATTCGCTACGAAAGAGAACCGTGAGAGTTCAGGATTCTGACCCGGTCCGGACAAGGCAGACAGCATCTCCGGGCCTGTGACGAATGCTGGTCAGCAACCAATGTTGCAGGAATACCGTTGCTGGAACACAGTCGCAGGTGGAATCCCACGGCGGAGCATACCATCTGCTCACCGTTGCGTCGTCCATTCACGGGGGGAGGCGGCGGGGGACGCAAATCGTGAGTGATCAGAAAGTGCCATTTCCGGGGAGTCCTGTGAGAATTGCCGCGGGCAATCAACTGGTCGCGATCGCTTTGAATCACAGGTTTTCCCGGCTGAATCAATGTTTCAGAGTTGCCACCTGAAAGTTAGAATGGGGACGGAGGAGGAAGGGCCATGGAACGTCATTTCTCTGGTTGACGAATGAGGAGTCTTCTGGTGCGAATGCCGCTTGCTGCGCGACAACGGTCTCCGTTTCGATTCAATATTACGCCGATGATTGATGTTGTATTTCTGCTGATCATTTTCTTTCTTGTTGCCAGCTACTTTATTCGCAGCGAACAGACGAGGCCTGTGACTCTCCCGGAAGCTGTTGGGGGAAAGAAGCACTCGGAAGATACGGTGGCACATCTGACCATCACTCTCGAGCATGATGGTCAGTACTCTGTCGGGGGACAACTCGTGTCAATGAAGCACGTGCAGGAGAAGATACGGCTGCTGAGTGAGCGAGTGGTGGAGGAAAAATCGGAAGCACAGGTTCGGATACGCGCAGATCGATCGGCCAGGTTTTCGGAGATTCGGCTGCTGATCGAGGAGTGTGCGAAACAGAAAATCAGCAGTATTCGTTTTGCTGTGTCTGATGGGGGCTGAAGTCAGCCGTTGTCTGAAAAGAGTTATTCGGAAATCACGGATTGCAGAGATGCATTCGTTGATTCCGATTTGAGCACTACGTGTGAGGGACGGCTGTCATGCGAATTCCACGACGACTCCGCGGCGACGTTGATGACGGTGATCCAATGACGCCCATGATTGACGTCGTTTTCCTGTTGCTTGTTTTTTTTATTTGTGCATCTGTCGGGACCGTTGCCGACAAGTTGCTGCCGGCCGAGCTTCGAGGGACCACGACAGCGGAGACGAAGTCGGCTGAGCCTCCTCAGGAGACGTGGACGCTCCCCGTCATTCAGGTGCGGCTGGAGCCGGACGCGGGTGGGATGCGGATCCTGCTGGATCAGCAGAGTCTGCCAGGGCTGGAAGTACTCTCAAGCCGACTGCAGAAGCTGGTGGCGATCGATCCCACAATCCGACTTGTATTGAACATCCATGACGATATCGACGTGCAGCAGTTCATTTCAGTCTATGATCTTTGTCAGCAACTTCAGTTTCAGAATATCTCTTTCGCTGTAAATGCGGGTCAGGCTGGTCGACTCTGACCTGCATGTCTCGTGTCGTTCCGGTCATCGCTGCCCATGATGTTATGGCCGCAGCAAATGCAGCGCCTGAAGTAGAACCAAACGCGGGGCAATCGCAGCTGATAATTTTTCTGGGTGATCGACGGCCGGGTACGCGTTGAACTGAGGGGGCCGTATGCCTCATGTGGCTGCCTGCGCGATTAATCTCGAACGTGTAACACAATTCGCTGGCAATGCCAACGGTATGGCAACTGGCGGCCGGTCTGCAACATGTGAATCAGTCCGCCGCATATCTTCATTGGCGTGCGGCTTTGTCTCGGACCGTTCGATGGACATCTGCTTCAGTTCGGAAAAACACGACAAATCAAAGCTCCGGAAAACTCAGTGCAGTGCTGAACTGCCACGAAATCACAGACATCATGCCCGTGGCAGCATCCACGCCGCCGCCACGAGAACAATTCCCGATCGACTGGCGACACTTGCAGAATGAGCTTTCTGACGATCGGCAACGCAGTCAACGCGGTCGCGTATGCCTCGGCATGGGGGATCACCGGGATATTCGGAAGTCGTTCGCTGATACGGGAATAACTGAGCCGCTGCAGCACCCTTAGGTGACTGGCCCCAGTTCGGCCCGCAGCTGCAAATGGCATGAGTCCAGTGAAATCACCGATCGCCAACGTGCATTTTATCAGAAATCCCTTGACTTCCGCTGTGTTTTGGTGTGTTGTGTGTGAATGTTGTAGGGGTAATTGTGTATATCATAATGAAGCTTGATCATGCCACGTTTAGCTCGAGCAGACATCTTCGCAACCTCCGATATCGCCATCGTGTTTGTGGTTTCCCGTACCGTTCGGCGTTGTTTCCTGATGGGCTACGACAAGTTCAGCGGGAAGAACTTCGATCACCGCAAACCGTGGATAGAGCAGCAG
>CAIYBH010000484.1 GCA_903924405.1 uncultured Planctomycetaceae bacterium
ACGCAATGGCCGCCGCCGCCCCGCAAAAAGAACTCAGCGTTGTGCAGAACGATAACGGTGCAGCAAAGTGAAAACGAGGCTGAATGCCATCGTTGACCGATCGGCCGCACACCCCCGCCTCCGCTCCGGACGGCTCAGGTACACGCCCGGCAATCTTCGCCCTGCTTTGTGAACAATAACGGACTCATCGAAGATTTCCTGCCGGGAACCGGCCGTTTGCCAAAAACTTCACGGGAACCAGCCCCGTCACCTGAACAGGCCGAACCTGAGGCCCTCGTGGAAAACGCCCACAAAACGGTCTCCTCCGTCCGCTGAAATCTATCCGCTGAAACCACGTTGATCTGTCAGAACACAGAGAATGCTCCGAAAAAAAGGCCGGGAACACGCCTCGGGCCACGTTCCATGCCCGAACAAGCCGCTATCGCTTGCCTCCGGAAGGTTCGTCGTCCAGAATTTCCAGCGTGGGCGGTGCCCTCGATCAACGGCGCAGATGCCGGCGGTAACCTGCCAGCGTCAGCTCCCGTTGTCAGAATGCCGTGTCCACGCATGACGGTGGTTGCCTGGTCGAGAAGGCTGCGCTTTTCCGGAAAGCTGTCCGATGACTCTTCGTCTTGTTTCTGCCCTCCTCGGATGCATGGTCTGCTGGCTTCCCCTGCTCTGCCTGCCGGGGCAGGCTGTGGTGTCAGCGCAGACCGTTCCGTCCGGACCGAAGGACGCGATTCGCTATTCCACGGCGGTCGCCCCCATCCTGCAGAAATACTGCGTGGGTTGCCATCATCGGGCAGACGCCGAGGCCGGTCTTTCGCTGCAGTCTCCGGATGAAATTCTGAAGGGCGGCTCAGAGGGACCTGTTCTGGATGCAACAGACAGCAACAACAGTCGGCTGCTGCAGGTCGTGCTCAGCAAGGGCGACGATCACATGCCCCCGGCTGATCATCCTCAGCCTGAAGCGGCGGACATCGAAATTCTCCGGCAGTGGATTCAGAATGGTGCTCCGTTCGACAGTCGTCGTGCCGTCCTGCCGGCTCTGCCTCGTGTGGCTCCACGCAATGGCCAGGCAGCAATCCCTGTGTCAGCGGTGATCAGCCGCGACGGGACACGAGTGCTCACGGGGCATTTTCGCTTCGCGCAAATCGCGTCCGTGAACGATCGTCAGGTGCTGCACCGTTTTGAACTTCCGGACGGTAAGGTGAATGACGTGCAATTCAGCAACGACGAACAGCGTGTGCTGGTCGCGACAGGCACTCCCGGGCTCAGCGGACGAGCGGTCGCAATTGATGTGGCGACAGGAAACACCTTGGCGGAGTATGCCGGTGCTGCTGACGCTCTGTATGCCGCGGTCTGGTCACCGGACGAAACATTGGTCGCAACCGCCGGCTACGATCGCGTGATCCGTCTGTATCAGACAGCCACTGGCACTCTGATTCGCGAACTCTCGGGACACAATGGTGCCATTTTTGATCTGCAGTTCAGTCCGGATGGTTCACTGCTGGCGTCCGCCAGTGGAGATGCCACCGTCAAGATCTGGCATGTCAGCAGCGGACAACGCCTTGATACGCTCAGCCAGCCACAGGCCGAACAGTACAGTGTCGTGTTCAGCCCGGATGGCAAGTCTGTCTATGCGGCTGGTGCGGACAGCCGCATTCGTCGCTGGGACCTGATCTCGCGAACCAGTCCGCAGATTAATCCGATCCGTGTCGCCCGTTTCGCGCATGAAGGGGCCATCAGTTTCCTGCGGATCTCCGCAGACGGCCGGTATCTCGTGACAGCGGCCGACAATGGATCCGTTAAGTTCTGGGATGCAGCACAGGTCACAGAAGTCTCAGCCCTGTCACTGTCGCCGGATGCCGTCAGCTGTCTGGCTATCAATGAAAACGAGCACGCCGTCCTGCTGCTGACACGCCGCGGGACATCACGTCAGGAACCGTTTCCAGATCTAACCACGGCGGTTGGACAACAGCCCGTCCTGATGACCAGCAACGCCCCGGTCAATGCGCCTGCGGTGGAGACGGCTGTGTCAGAAGTCGAACCGAACGACGAACCGGCCCAGACGCAGCTCGTGACCATTCCCACCGTGATTTCCGGGACGATCCATCGCGATGGCGCGGCATCAGCGGATGTCGATCTGGCTCGCCTCTCCGCCAAACGCGGCGAAACCGTCATGGTGGAAGTGCTGGCCGCCCGCGACAAATCACCGCTCGATTCAATCGTCGATATTCTGACTGTCGATGGCCAACCCGTTCTGCAATACCGGCTGCAGGCTGTTCGCGATTCGTATTTCACCTTTCGCGGCAAGGATTCTGACACCAGTGACGACTTTCGCATGTTCAATTGGCAGGAAATGGAGCTGAATGAATATCTGTATGCGGACGGCGAAGTGGTCAAGCTGTGGTTGTATCCGCGCGGTCCC
>CAIYBH010000485.1 GCA_903924405.1 uncultured Planctomycetaceae bacterium
GAATCACTTTCTCACCAGCGACAAGTTCGTATTCCACAGGCAGTTCATCCCAGAACGCATTCTTTCGGTACAGGTTTCTTGCTCGGGCATTCACCGAAAGAAAGAAACACAGGTGGGGACTGCGAGCGAATGCGGCCGGGATAACAATCGAGGTGGAAACCGTGTCGCCCGCCTGCAGCGATTTACGATCCGCAGGAAATGTCAACGCACGATGAACTCGTGATTCCTCCACCACAGCCATCCTGGTGGACTCTGTGGCATCGCCGGATTGGAGTTTCAGGAACGATAGCTCTGAACGATCCACGGCCATTCCAGCCACAAGGTGCCACGCCATGATGATTGCCAGAGCGATTGCTCCGGGCAACAGAGAACGCACTTCGATCCCGAGTGTTCGCAGGCCGCGTGGTGCTCTGGATTTCTGACTGACCACCAATCCGGCCGTCCAGGCAAGTGGGAATCCCAGAATATGACTGTAGTAGGGGCCAGCTTCAAGGGCGAACAGAATCACGAAGTACTGCCCGATCACAAACAGCAGTGGAAACAGTTCACTCGTTGCCACTGGCATCTGAGTCGCAGAGAGCAGACGTTTCAGGGCCAGCAGCAGGAGGATTGAATAGAATCCCTGCAGCACCCAGTTCTGTGCTGAGTTCCACGGAACCCTCGTAAATTCCCAGCGTCCTTCCACACCCTGAGCATAGCCTCCAAAGGTGCGATTCTTGTAGTCGGTCTGCAGAGTCATAAAAGCATTTTTACGCAGGGCACACATCCAGAGATCGATTCCGGCAGCCACTTTCTCGTGCAACAATTTTCTGAACACCACTCTGGAACGCAAAGCAGCAGGCACCGTCGGCACATAGGCGAAACGCCAGTTGTCGAGCGTGCGACCATCCCCATTGGTTGTGGAATCAACTGCGGAGAAGTAATCAATCATGGAGATGTTCGGTAGTGGACCGGTCTTTGCAAGGATTTCCGCACCGACAGACTTCTGAACCATCCGACTGAAGTGCCAGGAAAAATACAGCATGGCGATGGCCATAAACACCGTTCGGAAGAAGTTCGCTGGTCGCTGCTCGTCAGGCAGCTTCAGATAACGAACGACAGCATAAAAACCAGCAATCAGAGTCGTCAGTACAACAAACAATCCGAATGTTTTCTGCAGATCCACCAATGCCAGAAACACGCCCAGCAGCAGGGTCAGGCACGCCCAGCGAAGGTAATCGCCCGAAGTCAGCATTCTACCATAAAGGCTTCTCAAAAACGTCAGGGACAGCTGTACCAGACACCAGACAGCAACCATGGACAGGAACCCGACATTGTTGATCGCCGCCAGTGTCGGTGCGTACCAGACTGCCGGATAGAAAATCAGAAACGGTAATGAACAACAAGCTGTCTGCAGTGTAAACATACGGCGTATCAGCCAACCGCAGATCCCCACTGTCAGCAGTTGCAGGACCACGCAGCTGATCTCCACCGCTGAAAATTCTGTACCGAATAACTGGACGATCGGAGTGACGAACGTTCGTGCTCGCTGCAGATAGATCGCACGTGTGGGCCAGTTCGCGTCACCAATCTGGTCCCAGTCATTCACGGCCATCGCTTTCCCATAACGCCAGTACTTTTCATAGTCACCGGTCTGCACAGAATCGATGTTCCGCACCCAGATCAGCTTCAGCAACAGCGAGACCAGCAGGAATGTCCCTGCCAGCAGCAGTCTGCGTTTGTCTGAGCCGGAACTCAGAATCGCCCGGAGATAAACCCCGATCAAACCCAGCAGCACCGCAAGCCCCAGGCAGGCTGCGAGAAACTGATTGCCCCACCGCACATCCCTCAGCCATGGCCAGAATTCGAACAATTGATGCAGGATCAGAATCAGCAGCATGCAGCGGGCGACACCACTACACAGTGCAAAGAAAGTTGTCCGCTTCAGATCCAGTGCCGAGTAGGTCCCCGACGCATCGAGGCCCCACTCACCGCTGGAAGTAAGTAGCCGATAACCCGCAGAAAGCAGTAGTCCGAGGATCAGAGACTGCAGCAGGGGCACGCCAATCATCCAGTAATCTCCCTGCCAGTTCACAACTCCTTTTGTTGTCAGTCGACGCTGGCTGGAATACGGTTCAGGAACGAATTCAAACCAAACCAGCTCCTGCTGACTCTGCTCCTGGTTGGTACGCAGTTTCCCAGCAGATGATGGAATCGCAGGACTCTGATATGGAGCCACCCAGTTCTCACCACAGCGGATCTCAGGCCGCACTTCGCCAGGCTGAAATCCCGACTTCCCGCAGACGACGATGGACGTGGCCGGCGCCACTGTATTCAGCATGCTGTAGACACTGCGGTCTTCCTCGCGCGGCTGCAGCGATCTCAGACTGTTGTCCGGCAGACGTACAAAGACCCCCACCACCTGTGATGTCCACTCACCAGGCAGCCGCGCATGCAGCTCCCCGTAATTCAGTTCCTGCGTCCGTCGATGCTGAAGGGCCGCGAAAAAGATCAGGAACAACAGCAACACGAAAGCGAAGGTCCACCATCGTGATCGAGGTTTTGCGAATGTCATCGGCTGAGTACTCAGTCTTTGAAAATGATTTCTGAACGCGTGCGCTTCCGACGATCGCTTCCGCCTGCGGCTACCGCCTGCTGCCGCAGAGCAGGGCATTGAACAGCGGCAAAGCATCCGGGCATTCCAGGGAATCCTGGTGAAACTTCCATTACCTGTTTTTCCCGGGTCCGATCGGATTTCGGCGGTGACTGAACAGGGTGCCGCCGCTTCAGCATGCAGCACCCTCACGTCATTCGGAGCACACGACGCCGGCTTCGTCCCTGAACTCGATCTGCGCCTGCAGTCTGCGCTGCAGGTGCGGCACCATCTGCTGAAATTCCTGTTCACTACTGTAGTGCAGAAATGCAATCCCGAGTTTCTGAGACTCAGGAGCATTGATCTCCGATCCGGGTGCCATCAGATTTATCTGTTCGCGAATTCTGTCGGCATAAGCTGCGTCGAATCGGAATCCCTGGAATGTGCCGGCATGGTCTGCCATCAGACAGTGTCGGGTGACCAAATGCCGCACCGGGGATTGCACCACATCGTCCAGTGGCAGGCCGGCAAAGGCTTTGACAATCCACTCGGCATAAGGCACTCCGGTCGCATGTCGGACGAGATCCACATACAAGTCTCCTGGCGGTCGGCGGCAGATCTCGATGATTGCAGGAGTCTGGTCAGCTCGACAGATCAGCTGCACATGAAAGATGCCATCGGTCAGAGACAGCTCTCGTGCAATCGTCTCGGCAATTTTCGTCAGAGCGTTCAGAGTGTGTTCTGTCAGCGACGAAGGCGCTGAGGCCCCCGAAACCAGGTATGGACTCAGGTGGTAATGCTCATTATCTGAAAACGAAAACGCGACTCGCTGATTTCGCAGAATGCAGGTGAAGCCGTGTCGACTCCCCTCGACGAATTCTTCCACGACAATCCGCCCCGCGCGACTTGTGGAGAATGCCACACGTATTGCAGCCTCGGCCTCAGCGACCGTATCAGCTCGGCTGATTCCCTTACCGCCCGTCAGGTCTACGGGCTTTACAATCAGTGGCAACTGCAGCTTTCCCAGAGCCTCATACGCGTCTGCGTGCGTTGTGCATCCGACAGCACGTGGCCCGGGAATCCCTCGAGCCTCCGCAAATGCGCGCCAGCGATCCTTGTGATGTATCACTGCAGCGGTCGCCGGCGTATCGTGGCCGGGTAGTCCCAGTTCCTGCGCAACATTTGCGCAGCTCAGTGCCGCAAAATCGTTACAGCAGGGCACTATCGCCTGCAACGCGTGACTGCGGCAGACTGCCAGCAACGCGTCAGGACAGGAGTAATCGCAGGGAACGTACAGATCCGAATACTGATGTCCGTAATCCATCGGCCGATTGCCGGTGGTGATGACTCGGAAACCGAGACGCTGCGCCGCCAGAATCATGGGCACGTCAGAATGACTGCCTCCGGCAATCAGGAGCTGTTTCATGGGTTCGGCTGGAAAAAAATGACTGTTTCCACCGCACCCTCCGTATAGTGGCGCAGATACAGTCGATAGTCAGAGCGGATCTGCAGTACCTGCTGGGGTATTCTCCAGATATCGCCGGGGTGATGATAGACACAGATAGCCATGCGAGGGTGCCAGCGAAGGATTGACTGCCTCGCCCCCTGAAGTGCTCTGGACTCCGCACCTTCGATGTCCATTTTCAGAAAACTCAGATCCGTCAGGTCGAATTCATCCAGTGCGCGCGTTTCCACACAGATTTCGCCCCCCTCGACACAAGCCGAGGTTGATCCGGAGCTGGAGAACGTCTCCACACCCGATTTGTCAGAAGCGGCACAGGGATAACATGAGATCCGTGGCTCTGACGAAAACCGTCTGCTGACAGCGGAAAATCCCGCTGGATCAGGCTCAAACACCCACGCTCGCGCGAATCCCGGGCAACGCCGGATGAAGTCTGCCGTCGTCGCACCATCAAAGCTGCCAACGTCAGCAAAGCATTCTCCATCCGTTTTCAGATCCAGAAACTCCTCAAAATACTGCTCGTGCTGACGGTCTGAAAAGTCACTCAACAGCTCTGAGTCACCACTCCGACGAAAGTCCCTCAGAGCCTGAAACTCTCGCCTTGAGCGGGCGTCTGACAGCAGCCTGCCGATCAGATCCCAGTGTTCAGCATTCTGCTGAGCATCTTCGCGAAAGCCCGTGACAAATCGCATTTCCGGCAAGGCAAGACCGGAACACCGACAGAAGGTGAAAAGATCACAATACCGAATGGACCGCTGCTGCAATTGAGTATGAGCGGTCCGAATGCGTCCCAGGATCGTGCTGACAACCAGTGCGTCCGGCGGACAGTCTCGGAGCCGTACCACCGGGATGCCCGCAAATTGACCGGCAGTTATCCTGTCGTCGAGGATTCCAGCTACCTCGATCGAGTTCAGCAGCGATTCCGCGTACGGCGTCGCTCCAAAAAGAAAACGCTTTGAAGCGGGAGCGTCGAGGAAATCTCTGCAAACAGAGAGTCCCTTCGGATTCACGTGAAAATGATCAACGGCTGCCATAAGGATCAGAACATTAAAAACAAAGAGTGACCGGTGTACTCATCGCTGGTCCGGACTCCGTATCCGCAGCAAAACGCCGACGACGAAGGCCTTGCAGCTGCAACACCATGCTTTCGCATGCGTCGTGATTCAAATTGTTGATTGCATAACGAATGGCATGACGGATTCGTCGCGGCCCGTTTTGGAAGGGAAGGATCCGTGAGACCGGGCCGTTTCCCAAACCGACTCCCATTGTCCGGATTCTGCCGATCGATTGATGGCTGCCATCATCCGCAGACCTTCCACCGCATCTTCAGCCGTCGCAAGGTATTCATGCCTCGGACTTGCTCCACGACCATGCTGCAGTGCGTCCGCTACATCGGCATAGTAATTGGCAAAGGCTTCGATAAATCCTGAGGGATGTCCAGCCTTGAAGCGTCCATAACGTCCCTCGCAGCAGATCTCGGCCTGGTTACTCGCTCGTGTCAGTATCTGCATACCGCCGAGATTGTCATGCAGTCGCAACTCTTCCGGATTCTGCTGATACCATTCTGCTGATCCCTGACTTCCGAAGATTCGAATTCGCAGTCCGTTGGTGCACCCGAGGGCGCATTTTCCGTACCAGAGGTTGGCAGTGAAGCCCTCGTTGTATCGCGCGAGACACTGAACGCTGTCAACGATTCCTGCAAAAAAACCTGTATTCTGCTGTGTGGCACAAACCTGCAGAGCATGTCGATCTGTCAGGAACAGGATCAGTTGGTGCAGATGGACCCCCAGATCCAGTGACACAGTGGGAATTTCGTAGTCCTGAAGTCGCCATGGTTGTGGTTCCGGTGGACGATTTTCACGACCAACCAGTCGCAGAAATCCTTCCTGAGGCATTTCCGCCTGCACATGCAGCAGCGTCCCCAGTCGGCCCGCTCTGATCAGATTGCGTAGTTCCCGAACAAGCGGATAACCAGAATAGTTGTAGGTGACCGTCAGGAACCCGTTGCAAGCCTCACCGGCCTTGATGATCTGCTCGCCGTCCTCCACTGAGGACGTGAGTGCTTTCTCACTGATCACCGGATATCCAAGGTCCAGGGCATGACAGATGATTTCCGCATGGCTCGGTGTCGGCGTCAGTACTGCGACGGCAGACAATTGTCCTTGCTCTGATTCCAGCAATTCGCGCCAGTCGCGGTAGTTTCTGCTTTCCGGAATCCGCAGCTGCCTGGCGGTCGCCTGATTGGTAGACGCATTTCTGCTGAAACACCCCGCAGTGATCTCCCAGTGATTGTCCATTTCGGCAGCGATCTGGTGAGTCCGTCCGACTGCGGAATTCAACGATCCACCAATGACTCCAAGTTGCAGTGTCATAGCCTGTGTGCTTTCAGCGAAGCATATTTCGATCAGAGGATTCGTTTTCATTCAGGTTCAGGACCTGATCCACGATGTACAGCGGTCGTTGTCGAACCTCTTCCAGAATTCGTCCGAGGTAAAGACCGATCACACCCAGCTGCGCGAACCCCAGTCCGCCAAGAAAGCAGATCAGCAGGGCCAGTGTGGTCCAGCCCGTAATAGTTTGCTGCAGGGTGAAATACCGAACAAAAATGACAAAGCCATATACCAGTGCGAGGAACGCCAGCAGGAAGCCGAATCGAATGGAGAGCACCAATGGCTTGACCGATTGTGCCACAATCAACTGAATGGCCACATCGAGTAACCGCGTAAAGTTATACGCACTGCGTCCGACAAATCTGGGAGCGTGCATCACATCGACAGTCGTCCGGGAAAATCCCGCCATATCAAGCAGCATGGGAAACGTACGACCGCGGTCCCGGTATCTTCGGATCGCACTGATCACATTCGACGATGAGACCGAAAAATTCGCCACAGTATTGTCGGCCTTCAGGTCTCCCAGCACGTTGTAGAGCCAGACAAAAATCCGCGAGATGCTCCGACGATAGAAACTGTCATTTCTGGAACAACGACGTGCCTGCACGATGTCAAAGCCCTCTTTCGCCTTCTTCAGCATCTTCGGAATTTCTTCCGGCTGGTCCTGCAGATCACAGTCCATCACCACGACCCAGTCACCCCGACAGTAATCCAAACCAGCTGTGATTGCGAAGTGCTGTCCAAAATTTCGACTCAGGCGAACACCACGCACGCGGCTGTCTCGTTCGCAGATCTCACGAATCATGCCCCAGTCATTCTCGGGGCTTCCGTCGTCGATAAACAGGATCTCGTACGATACTCCGAGGTCTGTCAGGACTGTCGACAAGCGACGATACAACTCCGGAATACAACCCGCACAGCGATAAGCCGGCGCAATCACCGAGATCTGCATTCGATCGAGTTGGGCTGTGTCGGGCGGTGTCATCAGTTTGCTCCTCCGTCCGCCCCATGAAGCTCAGAGCGGGAGATGGAGGCGGAATTCGAGTGCTCCGGCAACGGATGATGCTGAGAGGTCGCGAGATGCTGGTGTCTGTGGACTCGAATTTCCGGCGCAGTCCTCGAAGCAGGGTTAGTTGCAGATTCCGCCGCTGAGGCAGCAGAGTAGAACGGATACTCGACCGCCAGGGCTGGGGGTATCGCAGGAATTTCGCAGTCGCTCAGACAACGCAGCGTCAATGCGACCTGCACGTCGTTTGAAGTGTTGTTTTCCGAAAATGTCAGGCACTCAGCAGGAATCTCAAGGAAACAGGCCCTCGATAGCTCCTCAACCCGTCCAGTGGCAACCACCTTCTCATTGACCTGAACTGAATACTCAACAGGCATATCCTTCCACAGCACAAAGTCGGCTTTCAGAAGCGGCAGAGGTCGAGCACGCTGATCCCCACTGACGAAAAAAACCAGCCGGTGATTCGGGGAGGGGAAATTCGACGACAGCTGAAATGTTTTTGTCGATACGTCGCCAGACTTAAGTCGCCGCATTGAGTCGGAAAACCGAATGGACGCATGAGAACGTGACGCCGTGAACCGGGTCGCCTGCTCGGATATCGAAGCAGCGACAGCAGGCAGAGGAACAAATCTCAAGAAACCCATCTGCCGCAGGTCTGCCCAACGCCCGACCGTCAGCCAGACGGTCGAAAGCAGGACCAGTCCCATGGTCCCCCTCAGAAGCCATTGCAGGTGCTGCCTGATCAGCAACCACTCATTCATGGGATAACACCATTGTGTTCCGTAACCGACAGAAACGCTCAACAATCAGTCCGGTCGACCAGATCATTGGAAACACACCGATCTCACCGTAGTACGGTGCCGCCTCAGCAAGCAGCACAATGGCCAGATATCCCCCGACAGAAAAACAAAGCGGAAACAGCTCAGCGGCCGTGATTGGAAACATCGGACACAACAGGATTCGTGCGGCAGTGCAGAAGAGCAGCAGCAAACAGGTTCCCTGAATCAAACGCCTCTGCATCCCGCACCATGGTACGCGGTAAACTTCCTGGGCTCCTTCAGTACTCCCAGCTCGCCCCCCAAACGCTCGCCACGCGTAGTCCATGGACTGCAGGCTGTAAAAGTGATTGCGTCGCAGTACTCCCAGAAATGCCTGAATACCACAGGTCAGCTTCTCATGCAGAATTTTTCTGACCGCAAGCTGCTCTTTCAGCGCACCTCGCAGCAGCGGAAAGTAATCGCGTTTCCACCAATTGACCCAGATGGCGCTACCATCGGTCTCCGAATCCACGCCAAGAATATGATCCACAAAGGATACAGATGGCAGGCTGATATTCCCTGCCTTCTGAAGAATCTGCTCATCAACTAACTTCAGGGTCTGGCCACTGATCAGCAGTGCGACGAGCATTCCGCCGCAGAACAGCAGTCCTGATCGATGGCTGCTGAATTCAAGCACGTTGCCACCAGAAGCCAGCCTTCTCAGTAATTCCAATCCCGCTATCAGTCCCAGACTCGCAACTAACACCTGATTGAGAGATTTCGTTAACTCCATCAGACCGCAGCAGATCCCGAGAGTCAGACACCACATCAGAAAGGTCACCCAGTGCCGAATGACGCGGCCATTCGACAGACAGTCGCTCGCTGATTGCCGCAGCTTCTCAAAGGAACACCATGCTGCAAGCATCCAGAAGTAACCGGGCGTGTTGTGGCTCATGATCGTTGGCGCGTACCAGAATCCCGGATACAGAACAAAGAACGGGATTGAACAGCACGCGACCGAAACCGAAAACATCCGTGAGACCAGCCAACCGAACAGCGCGGTACTGCCAAGCTGCAGTAGCACATTCACAACTTCAGGCTGGATGACCCCGCGGGCAACACCAAGACTCAGGGGATAGGTCCAGACAAAGGCACGTCTCAGGAAAATCAGAAATCCAGTGTGTTCTCGATCAGAAAAGGAATTCCAGTCATCGGATGCCATCTGTATGCCGTAGTCCGCATACTTCTGATAATCGCCGGTCTGAGCAGTGTCGACACCGGAAATCCACAGCAGCTTGATCAGACCAACTCCCAGTAGCAGCAAGCCGGCCGTTCGAATCCTCGCTCGGTCGTCGACTAGCCTTGTGATTCTGCTGCAGTACGCCCTAACCGCACAGCCCAGTACAAGTAGCAGCAGGAATGAGACCAGAAACTGATTTCCCCAGCGTATCCGATGAAAGTCCGGAATCTGCCAGTACAACTGATGAATCACCAGAATGATCACGAAGACCATCACCACGTAGAGGACTCCCCGGCTGATAAGTCCGGCAAGCCCACGTCCCGAATTCAGACTCTGCAGATCCTGTTCCGGGATGCTGGTACCCAGACTCCGTACGATGATCGGACGCAGCAGGCAATACAGCAACCAGGGGACCACAATCATCACCGCGGCCTCGACACACGGAGTCAGCAGCAGCCAGAAATCTCCCTGCCAGTTAATCGCACGGTGGACATCCAGAAAATTCAGACTGGAAAATCGGCCAGGCACGTACTCTGTGATTGCCGGCCGCAACTCTGCCTGCTGAAGTTCGGCCGGAAGCGGCACTATAATCGGCCCTTCGACGATCGGCACTTGCCACGACGGCGTACACCAGTTTTCACCGACCCGGATTTCTTCCACCACGGTTTGCTGAGTCACTCCTGGCCGAGTCACCACATGAATACGGTGCACAGGGCCCGTCGCACCAAACTGACTGAAAATCGCAGCGTCGTCGTCCCGTCTGACCAGCTTTGTCAGAGACCCGCCGGGCCCCACGGCCAGTATCGATGCGACAGCGGAACTGCTGTCCCCGCTCACCCGCACGTGTACCTGTCCATAGTTGGTCTGTTCCCGGATCCGCAGCAACAGCATCGTCGCAGTGACCAGGCAGAGCAGAACTGGCAGGATGAAACGCTTCTGCTTCACAGTTCAGCCACACATTTCCATTGTTCAGCCTCGCTCAGACACATCGTTATGGATCTCACGGCATTGTCACAAGTTCGAGGATTTTCGGAGATGGCCAACAGAACACGCATGGTAGACCTGCGCCGCTGCTCATCGCGGAATTCGGTAGATCCGAGTCCGGGCAATCGCAGCGATTGCAAGGGTTCAGATCCGGTTATCCGGCGTTTCAGGAAACCGCCGTCGGTCTCCAGACAGCGCACCTCGTCCCCGTGGGTGACGCATAAACTCAGCAGAGTTTCCCTTTACAGTCTTCTAAGACCAGATCCGGGGCTGGTCAAAATGGATTAAAGAATTGGCCTCGGTAACCGAGTCAACGAATACCTGCTTTGACACCGGTACGGGTTAATCCGACTGTGTGATGAGAGACTGGCGATCTCCGGGAATCCCCTTTCGATGCCGATTCTCCGGATTCTTCTGCGCATGAGGGACGTATGAGCAGCGCGCAAAGGTATGACTGCGAATCTTCCGGACAGGGTTGCATGCGGCGAGTTGCGCCGGACGGCAGAGGAAGTCCCGGGAGCGTTGCCTGGCCGGTCCGGGCGAAACAACGGGGGCCCACATCACAGCAACTTGCTGGCTGGGCACAGCAGCTCCGCACCCCGCAGACTGCGAGTAACGTGCAGCACTCATACCTGGAACGCGGCATGGCAAGCCATGACCCGCGACCCATGCGACCATGTGAGAAGCGTCCGCTTAACCTGGCCCGAGTGCTTCATGAAACATCGACCACAGGGGAAGTTCATCAACACGCTTCCGAAACCCGCATCCGCGATTGCTTCGTGACCCCACTCGCACATCACCGGCGAGACTATCATCCAGGACCACCGGATTCTCACCGACCCGCGACGACTTCATATCCTGTTACTGAATCTGCAGCATGGACAATGCAGTCTGCGCTGACTGCTGGACGACGGGATCGGCATGATTGTTCATACCTTTCAACAGCTCTTCCGCCAGCTCTCGCTGTTTGTAAACCGCGAGCATGGTGATGGCGGCTTCCACCCGAGCAATGTCGGTGGCCGACAGTGCCAACTCACGATACGCAGCCAGTTCAGCCGGCGAAACAGCTCCCGGAAGTCGACGCAGATCTCTCCAGAACGTGGCTTGCTGTGTTTGAGGCATCTGGCTGTAAAACGAACGCAGGAATGCGAGAGGCAGCCCGCCGACTGTCCCCGTAGCAGCTGCACTCTGAGTCTGTGCTCGCGCGGATGTTGGAGTCGGATGGCTGAGCACCGGTTGCGGCGTGACCACCGCCGGAACCGGCATTGTGGGTGGCGACGCCATCGACTGCGCTGGCACTGGCTGTCCCTGAGCGTACACCATGGGCAAGGCCGCTGCCACCGGTGCTGCAGGTGGCGCTGTCTGAGCCATTACCGGAGATGTAGTAACCGGGATTGGCAATGGGGCGGCTTCAGACTGCGGAGCAGCGTACTGAGCCACCATCGCGCCGGAGTGAATCTGACCAGGCATTGCAGGCGCAGGCATCTGCTGAATGACAGGAACACCATATCCGGCAGCAGAGCCCGGTACATACTGAGGAACCGCGGGCACTGCCTGTGGAACCGGCATTAATGCGGACTGCGGCGTTCCCGGTAGCACATAGCCTGCCTGAGTCCCCTGCGGCGCACCCGGTGTGGCTGCATAGGCGACCTGAGCGACAGCAGGAGCCTGCTGTGGCAGCGTTTGACTTCCCGCCACGCCAGTCAGTTGCAATTGGCCGGCAGCGGCCAGTTGAGCGAGTCGCTGGTAGTCGAATACCTGCCCCGAAACAACAATCATTGGAGGGGTAGTAGCTGTCGAATCCGCAGAATTTCTCTGTTCCCGGCTGCGCTGTGTCCAACCATCCACCGTCTCCCACGAACGGCTGGGCTCAACAATCCGGGGGCTACGGCCAAAGTCCGGATGATCGAACTCATGCTCCGGCAACTCGCCATCGACTGACGATTCCCGATGCGTCATCCGCCGCGGTTCGATCACAGTTGCTTTTCTGTTCGATCGACCAGCATCGTGAATCGATTCAATCGGACTTCCATGGGAGAATTCTGACAGTTGCGAATCACTCTTCGCCGCGCTGGATTCAGCTTTTGTATACGATTCCGTCTGCACTGCAGATCCACTGCGATTCCGGGCACTGCGCCAAACCCCACGAGCTTCTGTGGTCGCTTGCGATGATTCCGGATTCTGAAGAAGGCTGCCGGAAATCTCCCTGAGGTTGCCTGACGACGCGACGTGTGAATCTGAAACCGAAACGATTGGTGAGACCGCGGAATTGCGGGAACTGTCCTCTGCCGCCTGCACCTTCGTGATGCCTTCATCGCTGGCAACGGTCGCGGTCGGGCGCTGGGCAACTCCGATCAACCGAAGTTCCGAGGCATCGATGACGTCGGCCGACAACACTCGCTCGGCAGTGCTGACCGCGGATTGTTTTGCGACCGTAGCCGGCTGTGGGTCTGCAGTAAGTTCCGTAAGTCCGATCGTATCGATAGACTCTGACTCGGTGATCACCTGCATGGCCTGAGCCACATCCGTGTCCACTGTTGTCTGCGCAGCTGCCTCTGTCACCCCGGAGGCCGTTGCATCGCTGGACGCAACAGCTGTCGCTGCGTCCGCGGAATTCTGACTGTCGAGGAGTGCCTCAATCTGAACGAGTGCCTCTGCGGCCTGCTGGTTGTCGGCATCTGAGTCGAGGGCCTGCGAGAAGTATCGCTGAGCTTCGTTGAGATCCCCTTTCTGGGCGAGTGCAAAGCCGACAGTTGTCGCGGCGGCAGCCTCCCCCATGCCCTGCCTGAGCAGCGACATGGCGGCCGGAACCTGGTTGAGTTCGATCAGAGTGATTGCGAGGTTGGATTGCGTGCGCGCATGTCCCGGATTGATCTGCTGGGCCTGCTGAAAAATCTTCACAGCCTCATCAGCATTCCCCTGGAGATAGTGGGAATACCCGAGGTCGCAAAGGATCTCCACATCCATGGGAGCCAGATGGTGCGCCTGATTCAGGTAATTCACCGCCTGCTCAGGGCGTCCGGACTTCTGGCTCAGAATTCCCAGACGATGATGCAATTCCGCTTTCTGAGGATGCTTTTTCAGCAACGTTTCGTAGTTCTGCGTCGCCTTCAGAAGCTCACCCTTCTGTTCCGCCATGCGAGCTGAAAGGAATGTTTCCTTGTAGGCGGACTCGGAGCGGCCGGTGATGCGGGCCGCGAGATCCGGCCCGGATGCGCAGCCGGCAAGGACCAGCGGCAGCAGGAGACTGAACAGCGGCTTGCGAATCAGAAACATCGTAGCATCCCTTCCAGATGAACCCTATCACAGATTGGGTGATTCCAGCCGTTTGGCTGTATTTCCCATGTGATCCACACCAGCGAGTCAGATCAGGTGGTGACAATCAGCGGAAGCCACCACCACCGCCACC
>CAIYBH010000486.1 GCA_903924405.1 uncultured Planctomycetaceae bacterium
CAGGAACCAATAGTGCGGAGCACCCTTCGGGCCATTTGGCTATTGGTTCCTGACCCCTTTTTCTGCCCCTCAAATGACCCGCAGTCCTGACGAACTGCGGGTCTCGAGGCCGAAGTCGAACTTCGTGCAACGACGTCAGAGATCAGCGAGTGCAGCAGGAGTTGTCGCTGCAGCAGCCACCCGCTTCACAGCAGCCGGAGTCACAGACGCAGTCCCCCGACTGAGCACAGTCACAGCCCAGCGCATCGCACTGGCAATCGTCACAGGCACAGTTGGTACAGCAGGCGCAAGGACTGGAGCTTCCGGGACTTGCAGATGTTGGTGCTGTTCGCAGTGACGAAACAGCTCCCGGGGCAGCGACAGCCAGCAACAACAGGCTCAAAGCAAACTTTTTCATAGGACAACTTCCAATCATTTAGAATCAAAGGCCAATGCAGAGTCCCGATGCACCGGAAGATCGATGGCCGGTCGCAATGGCGAACGCGGTTCGATCTCAACGGTGACTTCAGCAGGGACCTGAGGGGCTCCGGGAGACACTCCGGCAGCCCACATAAGCGAATAAACCGCGGCGATACGCAGTCCTGCGTTAATTCCGCCAGACGCTCAGCATTGCCTGTCGACGATTGGAGGAAATTGGGCAGCCTGGGGCGAATTCACTCGCTTGCTGCTCTGTCAGGGTGGCGATCGCGGGCAGGGACGCGACTGAGATGTCGCTTGACGGTCCGCCCAGAGCGATGCGGCCACAGCGTGAAGGCCTGAGTCCCCGTCGCAGCCGCGATGAATCGGGCAATGAATCCGCTTCCAGCGTACACTCGCAGGCCTGCCCCTGGAGCAGACAGCAGGTTCGATTTGGGGTGCTGGAGGCAGACTGGCCTCGCGGTGTCGCGCAACAACTACGAGGGGGCGTGGAAGTCTGTGACCGAGTCTGGCAGCAGGACGACTGGCGGGGCGCTGAAGAAGAGGACGCCTGGGAAATCGCACAGCAGCACGGCAAGTCGACCACGACCGGCGCCAGCAGCAGGGTCACCCCCAGCAGCAGCCGGACAAAGGCCGAATTGAAAAGTTGTGCGGTTGGCAGCACGAATGCACCTGCGATTTCGTTGTGATCGACACCAGCCGTGGAAAGTCATCCCGGCCTCCTCGACACGAACTCATTTTTATCCTACGTCCGTTTGGTGAATGGATCAAGGGAGAAAAATGCGCGGCAGAAAAAGGGCGCGCAGGGCGGAAAAAGGGGTCAGGAACCAATAGTGCGCATCGGAAAAGGGGTCAGGACCCAATAGTGCGGAGCACCCTTTGGGCCATTTGGCTATCGGGTCCTGACCCCTTTTCCGATGCTGCCCCTTTTCCGATGCCCCGCAAAGTTGAATTGACAGAATTTGCCGATTGGGACTACAAGATAGGGCAATGGTTCACAGGATGTGAACAGAACGTGGTTTGGGGGGATTGCGGAGGACATCGGCTGTGCTCCTGCGACCGGCCCGAGTTCGATGGAGCGACCTCATGCGTCTGTTGGCTATTTCCGGCGTGGCGGCCCTTCTGCTCTCCGGATGCGGAGGAAGCAATTCCGGAGACTCGGCAGCAAAGACTGCAGGCGTGCCCCTGTCGATTTCCTCGTCCAAAGCGGCAGCGCCCGCCGACGCAACGGCCGCACCAGCGGCCTATCCACCAGCCATCAAGGAACTGCTGCAGAAGGCCAATGCGGCGGTGGTCGGGCGTCGCAATGCGGCCGCCATCGAGGCGCTCAGTCAGGCCATCGGCATCACGCCGGACGACGCCCGTCTGTTTCGTATGCGGGCGGATGTGTACGTTCTGCAGGGCGAAAATGCCAATGCTCGTGCTGACTTCAGTACGGCCATCCGCCTGGCTCCGGAGAATCCGGATCTGTACAACTTCCGTGGTTACTTTCTGATGTCACGCGGCCTGTCCGATGAGGCACTGGCTGATTTTCAAAAGGCGATTGAATTGAAGCCGACCCACGTGGCGGCCCTCAATAATCGCGGCCTGATCGCTCTGGCAAAGGCCGATTATCCGGCTGCCGAAGCCGACTTTTCCAGCGCCATCGCAGCGGATGCCAGGTATACAGATGCGTGGAACAATCGCGCGTTCACGCGGATGAAGACACAGCAACTGGATTCCGCCATGACGGACATTCGCCAGGCGCTGAAACTGAACGAACGGTATGTGACGGCATGGAACAACTGTGGGTTGATTGCCATGCAACAGCAAAATTATGTGGAAGCCGTGAATGCGTTCACCCGCGCGGTGGAACTTGCGCCGCTGGATGCTCGCTGGTTGGCTCATCGCCGCGAAGCACTGGTGAAAGCCGAGCGATTCAGCGAGGCGCAGGCGGATGCCAGCCGTATTGACTGGCTGGCTGGCCTGCAGAAGGTTTCTGACGAAGCGGCCCGCAATGCGGGAAGCAGTGATGCGTGGATTCGCCGTGGTCTGTTTCTGATGGAAGGTCGCGAATTCGGTGCAGCGGCTCAGGACTTCACTCGAGCCCTGCTGCTGACCCCGAATCACCCGGAAGCACTGGCCTGCCGTGCTCGAGCGTGGACCGCCATGGGTGATTTCGAAAAGGCCATGCAGGACTGCGACGCCTCACTGGCTTCCAAACCCGGTCATGATGCCCATTCACTCCGCGGAGATCTCTGGCTGCGACAGGATAAGCTGGATCAGGCTATCGCAGATTACGAAGCGGCTGAGCGTCTGGACGACCAGGTGGCAAAAGCCTACGAACAGCGGGCCGCCGTGCGTCGCGCTGCCGGCCAGACTGCCGAAGCCGATGCGGATCTGAAGCAGGCCGCCGAGCTACGGCAGGCCCTGCAGGACGTCCCCGCTGCAGAAGTCACAGCAGAACCCACCTCGGCTGACGAGGCAGGATTTGACCCGACAACTTCGACCAATCAATAGCTCAATCCCCAACAGGCACCGTTGGCCCGTCGTTGACAGCGCACTGTGCTGTTGAGTCTGTTCAAGCACGCCGGGCAGGCTGCCAACACTGGCCGGCGCTCTCTGAGTTCACAGCCCGCGTCGGATTGTTTCGCTGACAGCGGGAAATGCCACAGCCATTTTGTGGGGATGGGCAGTTCACGATGCGACGACTATCGGGCCTGTTGCTGGTGCTTCTCGTCGTGTGCCACGAAGGCACCTTGCTGGCTCAGCGTACACCGCCGAATGTGGTTGTGTTTCTGGCGGACGATGCCGGATGGGGAGATTTCAGTCATTCGGGCAATCGGATGCTGCAGACACCATCCATCGATTCCATTGCCACCACCGGAGTCTCCCTGGATCGCTTTTTTGTTTGTCCCGTCTGTGCGCCGACCCGGGCGGAGTTTCTGACGGGACGATACCATCCGCGCGGCGGTGTCCGCGGCGTCTCGACAGGGCAGGAGCGTCTGGATCTTTCTGAAGCCACTGTCGTGGAGGCCTTTCGAGCGGCCGGGTATGCGACCGGGGCCTTTGGAAAATGGCACAACGGCAGCCAGTGGCCGTATCATCCGATGGCGCGTGGCTTTGAAGAATACTTCGGCCATTCCTCCGGGCACTGGGGGGAATACTTTGACGCACCGCTGGAAGACAACGGTCGGATGGTGCGGACCAGCGGATACATCGTGGATGTCTGCACAGACCGCGCGATCGAGTTCATTGATCGCAATCGAGCGAAACCCTTCTTCTGCTTCATTCCGTTCACCACTCCGCATTCGCCTTGGAGTGTTCCGGACGCTGACTGGCAACGGTTCCATGACCGTCCGATCGAACAGACTGCCACCAATCCCCAGCGGGAACAAGCCAACGAGACTCGGTGTGTCCTGGCGATGATGGAGCACCAGGATCGCTGTGTGGGCCGTGTGCTTCAGCGTCTGCAGGACTATGGTCTGCGAGAAAACACGATCGTACTGTACTTTTCCGACAACGGTCCCAATTCAGCGCGCTGGACCGGTGGGATGAAAGGTCAAAAGGGCACCACGGATGAGGGCGGTGTGAGGAGTGTCTGTTATTTGAGCTGGCCGGCCGGCTTACCACAGGGACACGTCGTGCCGCAGATTGCCGGAGCGATTGACCTGCTGCCAACACTAACGGCGCTGGCAGAAATGCCATGGGTGGGCGACAAGCCACTGGATGGACGCGACCTGTCGCCACTGCTGCGGAAACAATCGGTCGACTGGCCTGATCGTACGCTGATGAGCACATGGGCTGGCAAGGTCTCCGCGCGGACTCAGCGCTTTCGGCTGGACAGTGATGGACAGCTGTTTGATCTGGTCACCGATCCCGGTCAGACCACACCGGTCTCTGAACAATTTCCTGAGGTCGCTGGTGAGCTGCGTCAACAGGTCCGAAACTGGCGGCAGGAAGTACTTTCCCCGGGGAACTCAATAGTCCCCCGGCCGACAGGCCAGACCGTGGATCCCCGGCCATTTCCGGTGGGTTATCCGGAGTTTCCGATCACCATGCTGCCGGCGCGGGATGGAGAACCGCAGGGGGGCGTCAAACGCAGCAGCCCAGCGCCCAACTGTTCATACTTCATCAACTGGACTTCTCTGGACGATCGGATCGTCTGGAATGTGCAGGTGCAGACGGCAGGTGACTATGATGTCGTGATTGACTACACGTGTCCCGTGGCAGATTCGGGGTCGCGGATTGAAGTACTGGTTGGAAAACACAGTGTGCAAACCATGGTGACACCGGGATGGGATCCACCGCTGCTGACAAACCAGGATACGCTGCCACGTCCTCATGGGGAATCGACGATGAAGGAATTCCGGGCCTTACCGATCGGGCGTATGCGACTGGATTCGGGCCTGCAGACGCTGCAACTGAGAGCTCTGGAAATTCCCGGGAAAACCGTGATGGATGTGCGACGCATCACGCTGACGCTGATCTCCGCCGGGCAGTAAGTGTACGGTCAATTTACGGTATCCTGATCATGCAGACGGGGCCTTGCTGTAGTGGCTGGGGGAGGGCGACGTTCCATCGGAGCCGGACACGCACCAAAGTCGTTTTGCGGCCCTGGCGGGAACCCAAAGCCTGACAAAGGCGGGCGAATTCGCAACGCACATAAATAGAGGGTATTATAAACAAACACCTTACTCCAAATAAAAAAACACCGCTATGTTTTTTAATTGCCCTCACCCGTTCACCGATTTTTTCTGATGTGCGTGCCGGTGTGCAGGTTCAATGTGCTCGGGTCGATGTGCGGAAATTTTGAAGGGTCATCGGGCTGGAAGACGGTGGTAACGCGAGGTATTCTGGTTGCATAAGGTTGCCAGTGCGAATTGCGCCGCCGTGTCTGTGTCCTGCTGTTGTCCGGAGATGTCGTTCATGCGTTGGTTTGCCGGCATCTGCTGCATGGTGTGGCTTGTCCCCGGAATGACGGGTGAAGTGGCGGCTCAGGTGTCAGAGCCTGGATTACGACGGCTGCAGCGAGCGACGGTACGCATTGTCAGCGGCGACGACCTGAGCTCGGGCGTGCTGATTTCCGCCAGTGGTCATGTGCTGACAGTGGCGCATGGTCTGCGTGAGCCCCCCGCGGAAATCACGATCCTGCTGCACGATGGATCACGTCAGGCGGCGACTCTGGTGCTGATGGATCGCGCAGACGATCTGGCCGTGCTGAAGATCGTTCCGATTGTCGGCGACGCCTCGACGCCGACGTTTGTGCCGCTGGCTGCCAGTCTGCCCAGGGCCGCAGCGGGCGCTGTGGTTTTCGCCTGTGGTTACCCAGCGCGGGTCAGGGACCAGAGTGCAGGCCTGCCGAGGCTGGGGACGCTGCGTGCAGTGGACAGCGCTCTTCTGCGTTCCAGTTGTCAACTGACGGTGGGTGATTCCGGTGGGCCGCTGTTGAACATGGCAGGACAACTGATCGGAGTGCATCGGCAGATTGGAATGGGACGGGACGCCAACGTGCATGTGTCGGTCACTCGCATTCGTCAGCGACTGCAGGCGAATCCCGCGCTGCGGCAGTTGGCAGAATCAGCAAGCAGCACATCATTGCTCTCAGAGATGCCGCAGGAATTGTCGGCCGCACAACGCGGTGCCCTTGCGAACCGCACTGTAGGAGTCGCAGCGCAGGGGACGCAGTCGGAGCGTCTCACGGAGTGGCGGCCGGGGATTCGCCTGGCGGCTCGACGTGTGGTGGCCAAGCGAAGCGAGCTGCCGCCTGAATGTCCGCTGGCCTGTCGACTGTCCAGCGGCCTCGTGATCCCGTGTCGTGTGCTGCTGGTCGACGTCGCGTTGGATGTGGTGGTCCTGGAACTGGAGCCTGAGGCTGATTCAGCAATACCGGCCGTGGATGCTCTGCCCGTGGCGATCGTCCGGCCCGGCGAGCTTGTGTTTGCGGTACTCGGACAGACGGCCGACGGCGGTATTCGGCTCAGCGATCCGGGAATTGCGGGACGAGTGGGCTATCGGGAACCGGGGCTGCCGCTGAAGCTGGGGGCGGTCATCGACGAAATGGCGGGGGTAGCGGGGACCGTGTTGCGGGTGCGTGAGATCAGCCCGAACGGCCCGGCCGCCGTAGCCGGACTGGCGGCCGGGGATCGGTTGATTGCCGTGGAAGGGCGGTCGCTGGCGACGCTGAACGACCTTGCTGAGATCCTCGCAGAACGCCAACCGGGGGACCAGTTGCAGCTGCAGGTGGATCGAGCCGGGCAATCGGTATCTCTGTCGCTGATCGCCGGGCATGACCCGGGAGCGCAGTTTGAAAAGCTGGAGTACCTTGATGGGCGGGCTGGCGCTGTCAGCGGACGACGTTCCGGGTTTGTCGGTGTGATTCAGCACGACATTCCAGTGACACCGGCGGAGTGCGGTGGCTGGCTGATCAACAGTCGCGGGGAATTGCTGGGAATGACAATCGCCCGCCGATCGCGTGAGGCAACGCTCGCCATCCCGATACAGACGCTGCTGGACCTGATTGAGGGAGGGCGAAGTTCCATCTGAGCCGCGGCAGGGATCTGAATGCGATTGCGGCTTGGCAGGAGCCGCGCAATCCCGAAGACACAACGCTTCACAACGGGGAGGGCGAAGTTCCATCTGAGCCGCAGTCACTGTAGATCGGCAGGATCTGCCGGAGGTGCAGTGCGGGCTCAGCGTGTCGGGGCTGGTTGAATGGCAGCGTGGCATGCTGATTCTGGCAAAACGGGCGAGATAAACTCGAAGAATCGGTTGTTCTCAAGAATCCGTTGTTGATGGTTCGATGAAAGACACGAGGCACCAGGTCTGCTCCGGGGAGTCTTCGTGGGCCGACAGCTGCACTGAACGGAATCAGTATGTACGAGACACATTTTGGATTTCATCGCCAGCCGTTTCAGAGCGTGGACCCGGCGAAGCTGTTTTTCCGCTCGGAGTCGATTCGCGGGCTGCTGCCGCGTCTGACACGGTGTCTGCGATCCAGTCTGGGCATTGGCATTGTGACGGCGCTGCATGGGGCCGGGCGTTCGACGCTGCTGCGGTACCTGAAAACGTCCATGGAGCATGAAGGGCGTACGGTCTTTGTCTCGGGGTCGTCACTTGTCTCCACATCCTCCCTGCATCAGTTGCTGATGCACTGTGCGGTGAGCCATGCCGGCGCGGGGCTGGCGATCGACAGTGTGCCGACGGAGGTCAGTCGCTGGAGTGTGTCGGAGCTGCTGCGTCGAAGTATGGACTTCTGGGGACCGGTGCTGTTATTGATTGACGACGTGCATCTGGCACCCGTCAGTGTGTTGAATGAGTTGCGGGCCCTGAGCGAGGAAGACTGGCAGGGCCGGACACTGGTTCGCATCCTGGTGTCGGCCCCGGTAGCGTTTGAGGTGGACCTGTCGCGCCCGGAATATGAGAACTTTTCGCATCGCATTCGGTGTCATGAGTTTCTGCAGCCGTTGACGACGCAGGAGTCCTTTGAGTTTCTGAAACGGCAGATTGAATCCGCCGGTCCGCGGTTGGTCAGTACATTTACGCAGCCGGCCCTCGAGCTGATTGTTGCGGCCAGCGAAGGTTTGCCGCGTTCGCTGTGTCTGCTGACCGACGAAGCTCTTGCTGTGGCCGCTGAAGGCGAATTACGACCGGTGGCTGAAGACTGCGTTCGCGCGGCGTTAAATCGAATGAAGCATTTGTCGTGTCACTGGAATACAACGGTCCTGGAAAGTTTCGACGATGAGCAGGCCTGGGCGATGTCCGGGCATGATGATCAGCAGGTCATGACGCCGGGAATGGAGCTCGGTGGAGTCCGCACACCGACCGCGGCGTTGCATCGCCTGGGCTCCGGCGTTGTGGAATTCGGGAGTCTGCCGGGGAATGACTTTGAGGCCCTCGCATCAGCACCGGGAATGTCGAGCACACTGTGGCCAGCCGCGCTGACACCGCCGCCGCTGCCGCCATCGGCATTTGAGACTCTGGAAGAATCACCGAGCTCGCTGACATTTGACTTTTCGAGTTCGCCTCCGGGTGAGGACTTGCTGATCTCTCAGGGGAATGGCGATCTCACGGAGAATCACCAGCATCCCTGGGGATTTGCATCCGGATCTCCCGAAGATACTTTTGAGCATGCGGCGTCGCTGCCGGAATCTGTTCCGGGGGAATCCGTTCAGCCGGAGTCTCCAGTGGCGTCCCCGGCAGGATTTGAACAGACCGACACCGGAGCGAGGATGTCGGCGGAACACGTCGAAGTGCAGATTGACCCGGTGGATTTTTCAAGCGTGACACCGATTCCTGATCGTTACACGTGGGTGACATCCGGGCGTGAACTGTTCAGCGGCGATTTTTCGCTGGTTGAAACTGAGTATTCCGGGGCATTGCCGGATCCTGATTTGTTCATGCCGCCGGAGATCTTTCAGGACCTGCCAGGGCGTTCGTCCATTGCGATTCAGCAGGTGACGGACCAGCAGATTCTGGAGTTGCTGGGGCAGCCTTCATCGCAGGCTGGCGGCGGTTCGCTGCGAACGGTCCCGAATACGGGCAACGATTCCACTTCAACAGGCGAAGTCGGGGAAGAAAACCGGGTCGGATTTTTCCGGGTCCTGCGTCCAACGCCGCGCAGTGCAGTGGATGATTCCGTATCGCGAAAACTGCTCGCGGAGGCTGCTGACCCACAGACACCCGTGGTGCACCCGCGAGCCGTGTTTTCAGCGGCACCAGTGGTTGATGCCGGACCGGGTTCCAGTGTTGAGGACAAGGTCGTTGACGAAAAAGTGACACTGCCCATGTGGCGAGACGGTTCGCTGTTGATGGCCATGCAGGCGGAGCGACGTAAGCAGCAGGGAAGCGGTGAGGGCGAGCGTGGTTCCGAGGCACGCAACGACCTGCATCCGGTGAGTTCCGGGGAAAATCTGCGGCTGGACTCGGTCGACGACTCAGGCAAGAGCGAACCGGTGGCTGAAGACTCGGCGTCCGGGATGCCGGATCGATTTGCCACTCTGTTCACGCGACTGCGGAACATTCGCGGACAGAAGCAGAATCCAGCGCAGGACAACACACGATAACTCGGCGGCATCCAATCTGCGTGACCGTCGGAGTTCAGTGAACAGGCCGGTGAGACCCCGACGCCTCGGCCTGCGCTGGATTGCGGTGTGTGTGAGAGTTGGACGTGCGCGGGGTGCCACGCTACATTCGCTGATGGACGGCCTGGTGTGACGCATCCATTGGTGAGAAGACGGGGGCTGTCCACGGCTCGGGAAAGTGGAAGCGCACTGATGAAAACGCGGCGACAATGTCAGCGAGGCGTCTGGTTCCGCGTGGTCTGCCTGCTGTGGTTGCAGGCCAGCCTTGCGTTGTCGACGTCGGCTGTCCTGGCACAGGGATTTCCTGCGGAGCAGGCTGCGGCTCGAATGTCGGTGGCAGACGATCTGGATGTGCGACTGGTGGCGTCTGAACCTGTGGTGCGACAACCGGTCGCGCTGGAGTTTGACCCGCGCGGTCGATTGTGGGTCATTCAGTATCTGCAGTATCCCAATCCGGAAGGGTTGCAGCGAGTGCAGGTGGATCGTTATTCGCGAACACAATACGACCGGATTCCTGAGCCACCTCCGCGAGGGCCGCGGGGGGCGGATCGGATTTCGATTCTGTCGGATTCGAATGCCGATGGCCTATTGGATGTTGCACACGATTTTGTAAACGGGCTGAACCTGACGACTGGGCTGGCCTTCGGGGATCGTGGCGTCTACGTGCTGAACGTGCCGTATCTGTTGTTTTACCCGGACCGCGATCAGAATGATCAACCGGATGCTGATCCTGAAGTGCTGTTGAGCGGCTTTGGGATGGAAGATGCGCACAGTGTGGCCAATTCGCTGACGTGGGGGCCGGACGGCTGGTTGTATGGTTGTCAGGGAAGTACGGTCACGTCGATGATTCGAGGCCAGCGATTTCAACAGGGTGTGTGGCGGTATCACCCTGGGTCACGTGAATTTCAGTTATTCTGTGAAGGCGGCGGGAACTCATGGGGGCTGGACTTCGACGCGGTGGGACGATTGTTCTACAGCACGAATTACGGTGGGTTCACTCTGGTGCACGGCGTTCAGGGGGCCAGTTATGTGAAGTCATTTGGTAAGCACGGTGCGTTGCAGAATCCCTTTGCATATGGCTACTTTGAACATGCACCGCACACAGACTTTCATGGCGGCCACGTGACAGTCGGAGGGATCGTTTATCAGGCGAACGCGCTGCCCGAACGCTATCGCGGTCGATATGTGGCGGGTGACCTGCTGGGACACAGCGTGCAGTGGCACCAGGTGCAGCCCATGGGTTCGACGGTGCGAACGGAACATGGGGGAACGTTGCTGCAGGCCAACGACACGTGGTTTGCGACGTCGGATGTCACGACAGGTCCGGACGGCGCACTTTATGTGGCCGACTGGCACGACGCGCGGATGGCGCACCCGGATCCGGATGCGGATTGGGATCGTCGCAATGGGCGAATTTATCGGATTGGTCCCCGGGAATCGGATTCGTCCGCAGAAGCGAACGGGGCAGCCTTCACCGCGTATCCGGATGCGACGGTCCCGCAGTTAGTGGCGGCGTTGCGGCATCCGAATCAGTGGCATGTGCGTCAGGCGCGGCAGGAGTTGGCCTGGCGACGTCGCAGCGCAGGTGTCGCCGGGGCTGAGCCGCGTCCTGCGGACAGCAGCACGCCGGGTGACGACGTTGTGGCGACTCTGCAGCAGCAGGCCGTTGGTGCGGAATCGGTGGACGAAGCGCTGCAGGCCCTGTGGACACTGGCATCGATGGGACATTTCAGGGAATCTCTGGCGCTGCCGTTGCTGGACAGTCCCCACGCCGCCGTGCGAGGCTGGACGGTGCGTCTGCTGGGTGATGGACGAGACATTTCTCTGGCCATGGCCCATCGCCTGGATGAGCTGGCGGAACTGGAGCCTGACGTGGAGGTGCGTCAGCAACTGGCCTGCAGTGCACGGTTCTTTCCGGCGGAGCACGCCGTGCCGATCATCAACGCCAATATCAATCGCGACATCGATGGTGAGGACCCCTTTCTGCCGCTGTTGTGGTGGTGGGCGGTGGAACAGCACAGTGTCAGTGGGCGTGAGGAAGTGCTGAAGCGTTTTGTGCGTCCAACGCTGTGGAATTCCCGCCTGGGACGAGATGTCCTGCTGACACGTCTGGTTCGACGCTATGCGGCGGAAGGCACCGCTGCCGGCTGGGACTCAGTCCAACGTCTGTTGATTGCCGCACCGGATGCCTCGCAGCGTCAGAAGCTCTGGGCCGAAGTCCTGAAAGGCTGGTTAGACACACCTGAGGCGGCCGTGATGGCAGAGCGGCTGGCGCTGATTCAGCCACATCCACTGGCGGACAGGCTGTTGCAGGACTGGAAGGAAACGCCGACCGATCCGGAGCTGACGCAACTGGGCCTTGCGTGGCATCTGCGTCCGATCCTTGAGGCCGTGTTGCCGGTCGCGTTTGATCGGACCCAGCCAGCGGATCGGCGCGCTCAGATCCTGCGCTGGTCAGCAGCGGCGGCGACTTCTGAGCAATTGACGCAGGCTGTGGAAATCCTGCAGTCTGCGGATGAACCGGAAACCGTACGCATGGCCGCGCTGGTCCTCGTGGCCCGACTGGACCGCGGGGCGCTCACCACCGCTCTGATCCGGGTGCATCAGTCAGCGGAGCTGCCCGCGCTGCGTTCGGCTCTGCGTGACCTGATACTGGGGAATGCGGAATCGGCCGGACTGTGGTTGCAGGCTGTGGAACGCGGAGAGATTGCGGCGGACGTCACGGCACGGGAGCAGGTCCGTCGGATCGCCCTGCTGCAGGACCCTGCGCTGGACGCTGTCGTGACAAAGATCTGGGGACGACTGCAGGCGGCCACAGCGGAAGAGAAGCTGGCCGAAGTGCGTCGACTGAACAATGATCTGCGTGCGGCACCGGGAGACGCCGTGGCGGGGCGCATGCTGTTTCAGAAGCACTGTGCGGCCTGCCATCAGTTCCGCAGCGAAGGGCGAAAGATTGGCCCGGATCTGACGACCGCCAATCGACAGGATCGTGATTTCCTGCTGATCAGCCTTGTGGACCCCAGTGGAACCATTCGGCGGGAATATGTGAGTGCTGTGATTCAGACGAGTGCTGGCCAGATCGTGCACGGACTGGTGGTCGCTCGCACGGATGATTCTCTGACGCTCGCCGATGCTCGGGGAGAAACGCAAACCCTGAAGCTGTCAGAGATCGAGGTGTATGAAGATTCTGAGGTGTCGCTGATGCCGGAAAACCTGTACCGTCAGTTGACACCGCAGCAATTGCGGGACCTGTTTGCCTGGCTGCAGATGGGAGAGTAAGCCCCGATTCAGAGATCGGTGCCCATCCAGAACGGGAGGGCGAAGTTCCATCTGAGCCGCGGCCCGGATTTCAAATGCGATTGCGGCTTGGCAGGAGCCGCGCCCTCCCGGTGTACGGCGCCCAGTGTGCGGCTTGGCAGGAGCCGCGCCCTCCCGGTGTGCGGCGCCCAGTGTGCGGCTTGGCAGGAGCCGCGCCCTCCCGGTGTGCGGCGCCCGGTGTGCGGCTTGGAGGGGGGCGGCTGGCGGGGGGCGTCGTGATTCCTACCTGCGACTTACACCTGCTCGGCGATGATTTTCCCGATGTTCAGACAGGCCGTCGCAGCTGGTGAGGGCGCGTTGCAGACATTAACCACTCGGCCGTGCCTTTGAATCAGAAAATCATCCAGCAGTTTTCCGTCGAGTCCCAGGGCCTGCGCACGAACTCCAGCCGGGCAGCTCGTCAGATGTTCGGCGCGAATCTCCGGAATCAGCCGCTGCAGAGAGCGAACAAACGCGGACTTGAACAGCGACCTGCGCACTTCATCCACGGCAATCCGCCAGTTTCGCTGGAGCAGGCGTCGAAAACCAGGATAGGTCAGCGAGTCCCAGATATCCGGGAGACTGATCGTACCCCAGGTATAACCTTCACGTGCGAGCGCGAACACGGCGTTGGGACCACATTCGACGCCGCCCTGAATCATGCGTGTGAAGTGGACGCCCAGAAATGGAAACCGCGGATCAGGCACCGGATAGATTAGTGATCGACAGAAATGATGGACCTCCGGTTGCAGTTCATAGTATTCGCCGCGAAACGGAACGATGCGTTCCGGCAGGCTTTGTCCGCTGAGCCGAGCCAGCCGGTCGCTGTGCAGACCACCGCAGTTGACCACCTGCGCGGCTTCTATGGTACCATCCGAACATTCAACACGTACGCTGTCCGTCAGCTGATGCAGTTTCAGCACCCGACAATTCAGACGAATCTGATGACCGGCAGCGTGCAGCAGTGAACCCAGCATTTCACAGACGCCGGGATAGTCCACAATTCCGGCTTCGGGAACATGGATGGCCTTCAATCCGGCGCAGTGAGGTTCCAGTTCCCGAAGTCGTTCGCGGCCGATCATTTCGCACTGCACGCCATTCTGTTTTCCACGTTCCAGAATCATTTCCAGTTGCGGGAACTCTGATTCCTGTGTCGCCACAATCACTTTGCCGGTGCGCTGCCACGCCACCCCGTACCGATCACAGAACTGTTCCAGTGCCAGTTTGCCGGTGCGACAATTGCTGGCCCGCAGCGAACCGGGGCGGTAATAGATTCCGGAATGCAGGACACCCGAATTTCTACCAGTCTGATGAAAGGCGAGGGCGGCTTCTTTTTCCAGCACCGCGATGCGCAGGCGTGGGTTTCTGAGTGTCAACTGCCAGGCAGTGGCCAGGCCGACAATTCCACCACCGATCACGGCAACATCAATACGTGACATGACAGTTTGCTTTCAGAGGCCAATGAGTCTGATTGCGAACGGGAGCCGATGGCGAGGGTCTGACCGAACGCGGATGACTCCGGGAAATGAACCCGCCAGCGCCCGCATTCCGGCAGCCCGTCCCCGCAGCCTGCCTGTTCAGGCGGGTTGTTTTCTGGGAACGGTGACGAAACGCGATGCACACAGAGTCTGTTCTCCCTGAAATCGGTAGGCCGTCATCAGCCCGTCTTTGGCCACACTGTAGTCGAGACAGGCCACGTTGCTGCGGAGCGGTGCGGGCGAGCTGTCGCGAAGCCAGTAGTGTCCAAAGAACAAGGGGGGTGCATTGAGCGGATACGGGCAGGCTCTGACGGTCAGCGGCACACTCAGTTGCTGCAGTTCCGGGATCGGTTCCGAGGGCAGCATGTAGTCGCTGCAGTTCTGTCCGTCCGGCGGGTCAAACCAGCGGATCCGCACTGTGGGTCGGGACGTGCCTTCCTTGTCGCGGACCAGCAGGCCGGCTGGCAGTCGCATTTCCGGGCCCTTCATCACTCGCTCAATCGCCCGAAAGACGGGATCGTGACGTGTGGCGGCCCGAATCAGAAAGTCTTCGCTCATCCAGCCCAGTTCCTCACTGACCTGCTGCAGCAGCGTCAGGTCTGTCGGATCCCAGCAGGCATGCACAGCGCGCACACCGTCGAGATCGAGACTGGCGGGGAGTGTGCGGAACCACGCGAGTGCTTGTGCGAGGTCCCGGGAGTCCAGTTGGGTCAACGTTGCGTTGTGCTGCCGAATAGTCTGCTCGGTGTGCCGGCGCAGAAATTCCCCGGGGGCCTGCGGATCGGGAGTGTGAAAGGTGAGAGCATTCAGTTCATGATTGCCCATCACCGCCATCGCCGATCCCTCTTCACACATGCGCTGACAGATCTGCAGGACGTCCCGGATGCGCGGACCGCGATCGATAAAGTCGCCGCAGAAAATCACCTTTCGCCGGGGATGCCGAAACACGCCCAGGTGTTCGCTGTAGTCCAGTTTGTGCAGCAATTCCACCAGTTCATCCGCACAGCCGTGGATATCACCAATCAGATCGTACATGAGCCGGAATGATTTCGAAGAGAGGCGTGGTGCGGAGAGTGCGTTTGAAGCCCGAGTGCCTATCCACGTTCCGGGTGACACCTTCGTGGATCAACATTCGCGGATCAGCAGCAGCGAACCTGTTTGTCGGGAGCTATCGAGGAGGCACGGGAAGCGATGCAGCGGTGCGAAGCAGGCGCCTCTGCGGTCGATTCCCCGCCTCATCATGACGCAACAGCCCGCAAGACTCCAGTTTTTCCGGCAGTCAATCGGAAGGAAAACCGGGGATTCGCGAATTCGAAAAGCCAGTTGCCGGGGCCGGTTGCCGGGGCCAGCCGTTCCGTTTCAGCCGTCTCCGCCCGTCAAACGGCGGAAATCGCTTGCGAATTAGCGCCCGTCGGATCACACTAGCGAATGAGGCCGTCCGCGGGGAATGCGAGCTTCAGAAAAGGAGTCAGGAACCAATAGCCAAACGGCCCGGAGAGTGCTAAGCGTTTCCTGGCTTGCGATTGAATACCAACCCGAAGCGCCA
>CAIYBH010000487.1 GCA_903924405.1 uncultured Planctomycetaceae bacterium
CGCAAACCTGAACGGGAGGGCGAGTGCTCCTGCCGAGCCGCAAACCGGAACGGGAGGGCGAGTGCTCCTGCCGAGCCGCAAACCTGAACGGGAGGGCGAGTGCTCCTGCCGAGCCGCAAACCTGAACGGGAGGGCGAGTGCTCCTGCCGAGCCGCAAACCGGAACGGGAGGGCGAGTGCTCCTGCCGAGCCGCAAACCTGAACGGCTCAGGTGGAACTTCGCCCTCCCGTTCAATTCACCCGTCATCCCATCCGTGGTTTCAAAACTCACGCACGTCCATCGCATCGGCTCAAATGGCCACCAGCGTCGCGTCAGCCTACAGCACGCTGTCAGTCCCCTGCAGAATCTCCGTAATCGCCTGACGATCATCCCCGGACAAATGCGTGAACTTTCCCGACGTATCGTTTCCGGCCAGGATCTCACGCATTCGCCCTCGGACATAGGTCAGCATCTCTGTGGGCAGGCTGCGGAAGGCCTCGGAATAGATCAGGTAACTGCACGGATAACGGAACATGCGACCGTTCAACTGCAGGTCTCGCAGTGACCTTCCCTGAGCATCCCGCGGCCCCTGTGCTGAGAATTCCGCCGCGAACCCGGAGGTCCCGGAAATCGGCTCGATGATCCGCGCTTCGCCGCAGAACAGCAAAGCCTCAACCAGACGATCACCGGCGTTCTGAATTCGCCGCGTTGTACTGTCAAGCCGGCTTCCCGGTGCATTTTTCAGCGCCTCATTCAGAGCCGCTTCGTAGTGCAACGCTTCCCGGGTGGTGAAGGCAGCGCGCGTGATGCGATTGTGCACCAGAATCTGATGCTCCAGCACCATCAGCGCGACAATATCGCTGTGTGATGAAAGGTAACGCTCCACATGAAACCGATCATCCAGTCGCGTGAGATTGAGTCCCTGTGAATTATCTACCGGATCATTCACAGCATCACGATGCGAAATCAGATTGCCCAGATGCTTCTGCGAACCATGCAGTCCGGTCACGTACCAGCCACCCCAGCGTTCTTCCAACGGTGTCAGGTGATTCACATTCCGACTTCCGGCCGAAAGCAACGGCTGCCCGGAGGACTCCACCATCAACGACCGAATCAGATGTCCCGGCACACCATCGGTGCGCGACGAGCTGTGGCAGACAAGGCAGTTGTCGGTTTGCCGCTGAAACTGAGGCACATCGGACGCGGGCTGCTGATCAAGGGTATAGAAGACCGTTCCCAGGACTGGATCGGCCACGGAAAGCTCCAGCACATCACCCCCCTGGCAGAAGCCGAGATACACTGTGTCATTGAAGTACAGAGCCCGGGGAGTTTCCGGAGAAATGCGGCGCAGCTGCAGACTGGTGCGTGAAAAAACCAGGGACTGCGATGAAATCGGCAGCTGCAGAGCCTGCAGGACCGACCGCAGATACCCATGTGCTTCATCGTGAGTCAGAACGGTGTCCCCCCGATTCAGACGCTGCTGCAATCGGGACACGGCATTGTCAGGAACCGCCTTACTGTACTCAATCGGTGGTCCTTCAAAATCGTCCTGAGCCGCTGCGGGAAATGGCATACCAAACCCGAACACCAGTACGGAAGCCAGCAGCCCCAGCGCCTTTGCAGTCCACATAAAATCGGTCTCCTGCAATCCCGTGAGTATCCTGATCGTGGGTCCGGAAGAATGTCTGCAGCATGCGGTGCAAGGCTCCTGAAAGCAACATCGGAAACCTTGCCACCCGATAAAAGGATAACATTATCCAATTTAGAATGAACCAGCGAAACTCCAAATTCGGCGCGGATTCTGCCGAATTCGACTTGCATCGACGGCGCACGCTCGATCTCGGCGAATCCACAGGCCTCGATAGCGTGAAGGAGGAATTATCCGGAGGGCACTGGCATTCCGGAGCGGAACTCCCGGCCAGCTGGAAAACGGTGTAGAGTTGACGTTTACGGCAAACTCTGCCATGGTCCCGCACGCCCGTTCAGGCCACAGGGCGGTTCTGTCCTGCAGACTCCGGCAGTGGTCCCTGTCGGGCTCTGTCGCTGGACACGACGTTGCCAGACAACAGTGTCTCAGACAGCGTTGTTGGGCTGGTTAACCGGGACAGACGATCACTCAGACGGGCTCAGGCCGATTGTGTGTGGGCTGGGCGTGTTTTCAGAGAAAGAAGGGTATTCAATGCGAATCGCTGGGATCTTGCTGATGATGGCAACTTCATTGTGGTGTGGTGCAACAGCTCAGGCGGGACTTAAAGACGGCGAGACAATTGTCTTTCTGGGGGACTCGATTACGCAGGCGGGAGCCGGTGAAACGGGTTACATCACGGTCTTCCGCCAGACGCTGGAGAAAGCTCGTCCGAACTCCGGGATCAAAATCATTGGAGCGGGCATCAGTGGCAACCGCGTTCCGAATCTTGAAGCGAGACTGGACCAGGATGTGCTGTCGCACAAGCCGAATGTGGTCGTGATTTACATCGGCATCAACGACGTGTGGCACTCAAAGAACGGACGCGGAACATCAGCAGCGGATTATGAGCAGGGGTTGCGCAACCTGGTAAAGCGTTGTCGTGACGCAGGGGCTCGCGTGATTCTCGCGACGCCCAGCGTCATCGGTGAAAAGCATGATGGCAGCAACGAACTGGACGGCATGCTTGAGCAGTACAGTGCAATCAGCCGCAAGGTGGCGACTGAGACAGAAACCACGCTGCTGGATCTGCGTGCAGCCTTTCTGAATTACCTGCGGGAATACAACACCGCTGGACAGGAACAGGGTGTCCTGACCACCGATGGCGTGCACCTGAACGATGCTGGCAATCGATTTGTGGCGGTCCGCATGCTGGAAGCCACTGGCGAAGTGCCCGTGAAAAAACGCGTGCTGCGACACATTGTGCTGTTCAAGTACAAACCGGAGACGACAGCAGCACAACTGGACGAAATCAATCGAGCCTTTCAGGATCTGAAGCGACGGATTCCGGAAGTTCGCGACTTTGAACGCGGCATCAATAACAGTCCGGAAGGGTTGGACAAAGGCTTCACACACGGCTATCAGATCACATTCGAAACAGAAGAAGATCGCGCCGCGTACCTGCCGCATCCCGCGCACAAGGAATTTGTGGAGATGCTGGGCGGCAAACTGGAAGAGCCCTTCGTGTTTGACTACTGGACCGTGGAATAAGCTCGGGCCGTCAGCTGGCCGCCTTCGCAGAAAAAGCCAATGCGCGGCGGCACAGGTCTTGTGTCCACACGGTGCACCACGAGGCTGCGTCCCTGCAGCGCAGTCTCACCGGCCATTCAGCACCGTGCGACTCAGGCCCCGGAATTCAGACCGTTCGCCTCCCTCCGCGACTCTACCCGGCCACAATGCTCGGGACCAGACGCCGGAAAACCGCGTTCACGGGAACCGAATGCGGAGTCCCGGTGTAAAGCATGAAAAATCAACTGGTCATCTGGTCTTTGGACCGCCCCCGGGGACAAATGCAAAAAAATGGGCTTACTGCCGGAATCGGCAGGATCTTCACCACGGTGTGGCCCGGGGCTTTGCATCTGTTTTGAGAAGCTGGCAAAAGCATCGCTTTTCCTGAATCAGGATTCCCGATAGAATCGCATCAGGTTATCCAGTAATCCGTAACACCAGTACCCGGGGACTCAGAAGAGGTCTGACGACCGCTGTCCGCGTTCCCGGCGGACTCGCAGTCTGCGGGATCAGCTGGTACCGGGTCGCGAAACGCATCAGTGCAGTTGCTCGGCCGGCCAGATCCTCCGGAAATGGCATGGCAGTGACAACGGAGCGTGGGTTTCGGTGTCAGCACAGTGTTTTTCGCGGACAACGGGTGGCTGGCAGAGAATTCCGGATTTTGGTGCGTTTTTTATTGTGGGGAAGACGAAATGCAGGTCGCAATCACCTGTCGTCACGGTAGTATCCGTCAGGAACTTCGCGACTATATCACTCAGAAGGCTGAGAAGCTTGTACGGTTTCTTGACACAGTGAGTGAAATTGATGTGACCATCGAATTTGAAGGGCCTCGAGTCGACGTGGAACTGCTGGTCGAAATTGACGGCTACCACACCATTGTCGCTCATGTGGAAGGTGAAGATTCCAAAGTCACCTTCGACAAGGCTCTGCACAAGATGGAGCATCAGGTCCACAAGCACAAAGAAAAACACCGCGACCGTCGCCACACCACCTCGGTTTCGGATGCAGCGCGAGCCGTGGAAGAAAAAGGCGGACTGGTCCCATAGGATTGCCGGGAGCAAGTTTCGTTGCTGATGTTGCAGCTGGAAGAGTTAAGATCTGCAGGGGATTGATTTCGGCAAAAGCCGGTTTTGAACAATAAAGCGAGAGCCCATGAAACTGACTGAGTTTGTGATCAAGGAAGCGATTCTGCCCTCTCTGAAATCCACCCGAAAAGAGGACGTGATTCGCGAGATGGTCGCCAGCATGAAAGGCGTTGGCGCCCTGAAGGAAGCGGATGAAGAAGCTGTTGTGGCCGCCATCCTGAAGCGGGAAGAACTGGGATCCACAGGAATCGGCAACGGTGTTGCAGTTCCGCATACCAAGCATGCATCTGTGGACAAGCTGTCCGCTACTGTGGCAATTTCGCGCACAGGCGTGGAATTCTCCAGCCTTGACGGCGAGCCTGTCTACATTCTGTTCCTTGTGATTTCTCCACCAGACCGTCCCGGTGATCACCTGCGGGGACTGGAAAACATCTCCCGTCACCTGCGCAGTCCGGACTTCTGCAACTTCCTGAAGCAGTCCACAACCTGCGTCGACATCTGGGACCTGCTGGTCGAACGCGATGACGGCGAACGCGACGCCTGAGACAGAGTTCGCTGACGCTGGCTGCGTTCTCCATCTGGGGAGAACGCAGCTCTATGCAGCGGGAGACGAGACATGTCGGAGACATCCATCATTCAGCGGCAGGTGACAGTCACGTGCGAAAACGGACTGCACCTCAGCCCGATCTCGCAGCTCGTCAGACGTGCTGTCGGTTTCGCATCGACAATCAGTCTGTCGTTCGACGGTCGTCGGGCGGACGTCAAATCCGCCTTCGATCTGATGCTGCTGGCGGCTCCAGCCGGTGCGGTTCTGGACCTTGAAACTTCAGGCACCGACGCTCACGATGCTGCTGATGCCATCTGTCAGCTCTTTCAGTCGGGCTTTCCGCTCCCAGGTCATGGAACATAAGCACCACACGAAGCTGCATCGTCCGCGGGCTGTTTTACCCGTCACAGCGACTGAACGCAAAGCCACCCCTTTGCAGCCCTCTCGACCAGCTTTCTTCATTCCACGCGGACACCACCCCAAGCTCCTGGCGATCTGTCATGGGGATTTCTGAACGTAGTCCTGCCCCCCAGGCAACCACGGCCCTGCAGGTCTGTGACGCCTGTCGACTCATTCAGCGGCTGCCGGTACTGCAACAGGGCCAGTCGGCCTGCTGTGCCCGTTGTGGCTCCAGCCTTCGGTCCCGACGGTCGGTTCAGAAAAGTCGCAGCCGAACCGCAGCAATAGCTATGGCAGCGCTGGTCCTGTTCTGGCCGGCGATTTTGTGCCCGATACTCATCGTGGAGAAACTGGGGATCCGTCGCGAATCCAGCGTGCTGGGCGGAATTCTGGAGATGTTTCGGGATGCGCATTGGGGAATGGGCTGTGTTGTGTTTCTCTTTTCCATCGTCCTGCCGCTCACCAAGTTGATCCTGTTGCTGGAACTCAGTCACTTCCGCGTGCTGAAGCGGACAACGCAGATCCGCACCCTGCAGCTGACCGAACATCTTGGCCGCTGGAGCATGCTGGATGTGCTGCTGCTGTCGCTGCTGGTGATGCTGATCAAACTGGGTGATCTGGTTCAGTTTCAACTGGGCCCCGCGATTGTTGCGTTCGTTCTGTGCGTGATCCTGAGCCTCACAGCGTCGTTTTGTTTTGACCCGCACGCCATCTGGGAGGAGTGACAGGCGATGTCATCGGAACAGCCATCCCCACAGCACTCGACCACGTCACCTGCAACGATCGTGGGTGGGACAGCAGTGTCGATACCTGCTGAAGTGCCTGAACTTCCCGTGGCCAGTCTTCGTGAAACCTCAGAGACACTGCCGGGAATGATTCGTACCTCCCGATTGTGGTGGGTGACCGCCCTCTGCGTTCTGCTTGCCGGCGGACTCACGTGGATGTCGTTGCCGGAACAGGGGCCCGAAATCACCATTCAGTTTCCGGACGGCCATGGCCTGCAAATCGGAGATGCTCTGCGGTATCGGGGAATCGACGCCGGGATTGTGACGGGCGTAAGTCTCGCACCGACTGCCGACCGAATTGAAGTCACCGTCCGATTGGCCCCGGCCGCCGTCGGATTGGCGCGGGAAGGATCAAGGTTCTGGATCGTGAGGCCGCAGATCACATCAACCGGCATCACCGGACTGGAGACCGCCATCGGGCCTCGATACATCGCCGTTGTTCCGGGACCAACAGCCGCTCCGCAGCAGCGCGACTTTGAAGGGTTGGCTGCCACACCTCCGGATCATGACGGCGGCCTCGGGACGGACATTGTCCTGCGGGCTGATGCTCAGTACGGCGTCGCCCCCGGGGCACCCATCGCGTGGCGGGGCGTGCAGGTCGGAAAGATCCTGTCTGTGGACCTGTCGCCGGATGCCAGATTCGTGGACCTGCACGCACGGATTGACTCCCGCTTTCGACGCCTGCTCCGCAACACCTCACGCTTCTGGGTCACCAGCGGTATGGAAATGAACGTCGGACTCAATGGCGTACGTGTCACGGCTGACTCGCTCAGCACAATCATTCGTGGGGGTGTGACATTCACCACGCCGGCACTCGGAGCGGTCAACACACCGGTACCATCCGGAACGATTTTTCGACTGTACAGGGAGGCTGAACCCGGCTGGACGGCAGCCCTCACCACAGCCGCGCTGGTTGATTTTTCGATCCCGCCCACAGTGACGATTCCCACGGAACGCAGCACCACATTCCTCGGATTCCCACGCAGTGAAACGGTGCTGATCCATGGAGTCCTGATTCCGGACGCCAATCGGACACGACTCATCACCGCCGCCGCCGCGCTGGCTCCACTGGTCCAGCCCGAAACATCAGAGCGTCCAGCGGACGACAGTCGGAGAATGGTAATCCGCGGGCCGGCCGCAGAATCCCCTGTCGAAGTGCCTGTCAGCGCCGCGCAGATGGTGACTCCGCCTGGCGGCTCCATCGGTTCGCTGCTGCTCGACAATCCACCACCGGAACTTCCAGTGGCCGAATTGACGATTCGAATACCGGACAGTCCCGAGGACAGCATCCTCTGCCGCAGCGTCAGTGAAGACGGCAAGGCCTTGTCAGTGATCCACCCGATTGCACAGAGTGAGATGACGATTGTGGTCGAAGGTGAAGAAGTGCGATGGCTTGTGAATCAGCCGGAACATGATTTGACGGCGTGGCACGGCGCTCCGGTGCTCAGCGCTGCCGATGGGCGTCTGATTGGTGTCCTGATTGTGACCGACCAGGGCTCCATGGTGGTCCCGCTGACGGAAACGTCATTTTGATGGCCTGCAATGAAAGGCACCGCCCGATCGCGTATCCGGAAAGGGCGCAAACCTGAATGGGAACGTGAGGGCGAGTGCTCCTGCCGAGCCGCA
>CAIYBH010000488.1 GCA_903924405.1 uncultured Planctomycetaceae bacterium
ATTTGAAAAAAAAAAAACAAAGCCTTGGCTAATTGTCAGGTCTAACAACAAATATTGCCCCTAGGACCAGAATTTTACTGGCGCAAAACAAATTGTGTAATTTCAAGTTTATCAACAATAATTTTAATTGAATATTTGTTGCAGCAACAAGTTTATTAAATAAATTTAAAAGCACATCATCCAGCAATTTGATTTCGAAGTTACCTGATACACTCCTTTCAGTCAGGGGGGCTACCTATGCGTTATCAGATAATCGATTCATCGCCTGAGTACCTGCCAACCCATGGCGGCACAGCTGCCTCCGTCCCGCCACACAAGTAATATTGTCCGCGCAAAGAGCACCACACAAGTAATATTGTGCCACTCAAATTCCTGACCGGACAAAATTATGAAGATATGTCTAGCACTTTATCTTTCAAGGTCCAAACGGCGCCACTGCATTGAGTATGATTTTAAAATCGACTCTTGAGCACAACATCGCAAAATCGACTCTTGAGCCAACAACATCGCAGCTGATCATGATTGTCTTTTTTAATAAAAAAAGAGCGACATGAAATCTTGATGTCTCGATTTCATATGAGACACCAGTTCTCATGAGAAGTGGCGAAAGCCACAAGACGTGTCAAAATGGCAACCCACGCCACACATGGAGGAAGCAGAAATGCCCTTAACTCTGAATTTTCCAACGCGCAGATGCTTGTTTGTCTATTCTGTTTTTTTTTACGTTTGGTTGTGGTGGTTGTGTGTGGTGTGGTGTGTGTGTGTGTGTGTGTGTGTGTGTGTGTGTGTGTGTGTGGTGGTGTGTGTGTAGCTGGGTGAGAGTGTCCATTGGCCCATTCCGTGTGCCCTGTTCCGTCTTTTGTCGCCGGGAGAATTCGATCTCGTAATCCGGAGGCTGCATAAAGGGACACATCAGCGATGGTATTCGGAACGGCGGTCGACGGTGGTCCGCCATTTCTGGTATAGGCGGTCCATGCGTGAACTTCTGAAGCCAGCAGGGTATTGCTGGTTCCGTCGGTCAGGTCAGCAAATCGAATGCGGGAGTTCGGAAAAGTGATGCCATCACCACCGGTTCCGGACACGGGGTTGTAGACCAGCCACGTTCCGAAATTGAAGGCATAGCAGGTGGGGAGCAGAAAAATTCCGTTGGTCCCTGTATCGCGTGGGCGATCAGATTTCGGGTCGGACGGACATGCGTAAACGGGAACTCGAAAATTGCTGATCACAGGGAAATTCCCCCACGATTTCGAAAGATCAATTTGCTGATACAGCGACACTTGTTCCAGATATGGCAGAATACGGCCGTGAATAGACCAGGAGGCATTTGTGGTCAGGTTGGGATTGATTGCCATGCTGGGAGGCAGGAGTCCAAAAGCGGACTCATAGTTTGCCACGGCGAGGGCAATTTGCTTCAGATGATTTCGGCATTGAGTTCGGCGGGCGGATTCTCGGGCCTGTTGAACGGCAGGCAGCAACAGTGCGACGAGAATTGCGATGATCGCAATCACGACAAGTAACTCGATGAGTGTAAATCCGCTTGATTGGCGACGCAGATCGTGTTTCATGCGAATGCCCAAGGTAATGCGGCGCCCCGGAGAACGTTCATGGCAGACAATTGGCAATTCAGAGTATTGGAAGCGTTTTGTGGCAAAAGACACTGAGGTGGGATCGGTGGCAAATTCCGTGCCGGAGACGGTATGCCGGGAATTGAAGAAAAGGTGGCGATTGGGCGGCCGATTTGGTGGAGAACTCTTCGCCGGTGGGGATTTTTTCCCCGGCTGGGCGACCAGTGGTGTAATAACGGGAGTCGGGGGGGTTAGCCTGGGTAAATGGCCGGCGGGTGTGATGGCGTGGTTGTGGATTCGATTGTTTTTCTTAACCGATTCTTAACAATTCGATGTTCGAATGAAAAACGAGCAGTGTTTTGGCGTTGTTGTCTGTGGCCGGTTACTGGCGGCGGGTGTCGGAATACTGGCGGAACTGAATTCACTGGAAAGAACCATGAGAGAGTGCATGAAGCGGGGCGTGTATCTGGCGTTGGTGTTGATGGTTGCGGGGTGCACAGTGGAGTCTGTGGATGCGCCAGGTTCGTCTGCTGGGGCGACACCGGCAGCCGCTGAGGGTTCGAAGCGGATTCAGGTCGACGGGTCCAGTACGGTGGCCAAGGTTGCTGCTGCCGTGCAGGAGGAGTTTGAGTCACGGTTTACGGACACAAAAGTGGCATTGAAAGTGACGGGAACGGGAACTGGTTTTAAGGAGATGATTGCCGGGCGGATTGATATAGCTAATGCATCGCGACCGGTGAAGGAGTCGGAGCGAGTGGATTGCGAAAAAAATGGGATTGAGTTGCTGGAGTTGAAGATTGCTCTGGATGGTTTGACGGTGTGTGTGAACCGGGAGAACGACTGGGTTGACTCAATCACGGTGGCGCAGTTGAAGAAGATCTGGGAGCCTGGAAGTGCGGTGAAGTCGTGGAAAGACGTGGATCCGTCGTGGCCGGATGTGCCGATTGCTTTGTTTGGTCCCGGAGAGGAGTCGGGCACGTTTGACTACTTCACGGAGGTGGTCAATGGGAAAGAGGATTTGATTACGGACAACTACAGTGCCAGTGCGGACGACAACGTCACGGTCACGGGGGTTTCCGGAGAAAAAGGGGGCATGGGATTCTTCGGGTGTGCCTACTACTTTTCCAATCAGGACAAGGTCAAAGCCCTGAAGGTGTCCTCGACTGACAGTGCTGCTGATGGTGTCTTGCCATCTGCCGAGAGTGTTCAGTCGGGGGCTTATAAGCCTTTGTCGCGTCCATTGTTCATTTACGTGAACAGGAAATCGCTGATTCGCCCGGAAGTTCAGGATTTTGCCAGATTCTTCCTGGGTGAAGGGCAGGCACAGGTCAGCAAGGTGGGTTACGTGCCACTGGCGGAAGCAGACTTGAAAGCATCGGTGGACGCGTTGGATGCAGCGACGTCTGCGAAGTGAGTGACGTTGTTGCTCGGGGATGGACGACGGGCGCTGCGTTGGGATTCACTGGAACGTGATTGGATTGGAGCCTGTCAGCAGTGATGTGACGGCGGGGAACTCGGGAAAGTGTTTTTTTGAGTTCCCTGCTGGTTGGACAGGGAGAGTCTGTTTGTCAGAATGTGGAATCAGAAGTCTGTTGAAAGGTCATCTGGAGCCCCTGAGGAGTCTCAGGTTTTTCAGGTCAGTGGGGTTTCGAGGATTCTTTCGACGTGCTGTCAGGTTTGATTCGTGATTTCCCTCAGACTGTCGAGTAACTGAGTTTATGCCTTCCTGGGCGACTCGTCGTATTCATCGCAGGCACGAAACGTTCATTCAGTGGGCGTTGTTTGTGTGTGCCGCCTTGTCGGTGCTGACGACGGCAGCGATCATCTTTGTGCTGCTCAGTAATGCAGTTTACGCCCCGGGCTCGAAGGTGGCGTTTTTTGAGCGGGTGTCGCTGGCGGAGTTTCTGACGTCGACTCAGTGGAAGCCCCGCGATGGCGAGGGTGGGCAGTTTGGAATCTGGCCATTGTTGTCGGGTACGTTTCTGGTGGCATTCATTGCATCGGCGGTGAGTATTCCTGCTGGTCTTGGTGCTGCGATCTACATGAGTGAGTATGCGCACCCGAGTGAGCGTGAGTGGTTGAAGCCTGTTCTGGAGATCCTGGCTGGTATTCCTTCAGTGGTCTTTGGTTTTTTTGCCTTGAAGTTTATTACGCCATGGATTCTGAAGCCGTTGTTGCAGTGGCTTGGGCTGGATGTTGGCGTATTCAACAGTTTGAGTGCCGGGATTGTTGTGGGGATCATGGTGACGCCATTGATCGCGTCACTCAGTGAGGATGTGATCCGGTCGGTGCCGCGGAGTCTGCGTGAGGCGGCGTTTGCTCTGGGCAGTACTCGATTTGACGTGTCGACTCGCGTTGTGGTCCCAGCGGCACTTTCGGGGATTCTGGCCTCCTTTCTGCTGGCATTTTCCAGGGCTGTGGGAGAGACGATGGCCGTGGCGATAGCGGCCGGCGGCAATCCACTGTTGACACTCAATCCACTGCGTGGTTCGCAGACAATGACGGGGTTCATGGTTCACGCGAGCACGGGAGACAGTGCGGCTGATTCGATCAGTCGCATGAGTATGTATGCGGTGGGCATTACGCTGTTTGTGATTACCCTGGCGATCAACCTGCTGTCCGGCTGGATTATGCGGCGATTTCGTGAGGTGTATCAGTGAGCGCAGGGGCGGGAAATCAGACTGCGTCAGCAGGGGTCAGTTTTTCATCGGGAGGAGATTCCACGATTCGTCGTCGGTTGCTTCTGTCGGTGATTTTCAAGTGGGCTTGTCGGCTGGTGACTTACGGCGCTTTGGCAGTGCTGGCGGCGCTGTTGACGTCGATCGTCTGGAACAGTCTGGGTCGACTGTCTCCCGGGTTTCTGGTGAATCATTACTCGATGAATCCGGCTCGGTGCGGAATCCTCGCTGGTTTGTGGGGAACTTTCTGGCTGGTGCTGTTGACGGCCTGTTTTTCCATTCCGATCGGGGTGGGCTCTGCTGTGTACCTTGAAGAGCTGGCTCGGGACAACGTGGTCGTGCGAGTCATCAAGGTGAATCTATCAAATCTGGCAGGTGTGCCGTCCATTGTTTACGGAATTCTGGGGTTAACGGCGTTTCGACCGATGACCTTGTATCTGCAGAATCTTTTTGATGGGCGACACGCGATCAATGTGCTCGGATTGTTTCGTGTGCGATTGCTGCAGCTGGAGATCTTTGATGGGAATGTGCTGGTTGGGGCGATGACGATGAGTCTGGTGGTGCTGCCCACGGTGATTATTGCGTCCCAGGAAGCGTTGCGTGCCGTACCGGCTTCTATCCGGATAGCTTCGCTGGCTCTTGGGGCGACACGATGGCAGACGATCTGGCGTCAGGTGATTCCTGCGGCGATGCCGGGGATTTCGACGGGTGTGATTCTTTCAATCTCGCGGGCGATGGGTGAAGCGGCACCTTTGATGATGATTGGTGTGCTCACGGTAGCGTCCATGTGTCCGGGTGGGATTGAGTCGCCACTGCAGTTGATTACGAATCCGACCAGGATTCTATCGGTGCCGTTTGATCAATTTACTGCGATGCCGGTGGAGATTTATGACTGGTCGAAGCAACCGGATCCGCAGGATCGCTTCACTGCGGTGGCAGCATCCGGCATCGTTGTCCTGCTGGTTGTGCTGTTGCTGATCAATGCGACAGCCATGATTATACGGGCGAAGACCGCACGTGGACTGAAATGGTAGTCTGGCGGCCGGATTCAGTGTGGCGACCGTGAGTTTGACTGAATATCGGAGAAGTCCGTCTATCCGAGGTGGTGGTTGTCTCCGGAAGGCAATCACTGGTAGTGAAAGATCGTGAGGCCGCCTGTTTGGTGGGCCGGTGGTTTGTTGTTGAGGGTGGTGCTGACATGGCGGAGCGTAATTCAGGACTTTCAGTGCCGCCTTCGGTTCGCGGAGTGGACCGCAACCTTGACACGTCATCGCACGCAGCGGCGATTGATGTAAGGAATATGAATTTCTACTACGGAGAGCATCAGGTCCTGTTTGACATTTCGTTGATGGTGCCGGAGCGATCTGTAACGGCGTTGATTGGTCCTTCCGGGTGTGGGAAAAGTACGTTTCTGCGGACGCTGAATCGGATGAATGACCTGGTAGAGGGAACAAGGTGCACGGGCGAGTGCCTTGTTGAGGGTCAGAACATTATGGATCCGGCCGTGGATGTTGTGTTGCTGCGGAAGCATGTGGGCATGGTATTCCAGAAGTCCACGCCTTTTCCGAAGTCAATTTTTGACAACGTTGCGTATGGTCCGCGAGTTGCGGGCGAGAAAAATCGTTCTGTGCTGGCTGACCTTGTGGAGTCCTGCCTTCGGAAAGCGGCATTATGGGAGGAGGTTCGTGATCGGTTGCACACGTCGGCCATGGCCTTGTCTGGTGGGCAGCAACAGCGGCTTTGTATTGCCAGAACACTGGCGACTAATCCTCGTATTATTCTGATGGACGAGCCGGCATCGGCACTGGATCCTGCGAGCACTGATCGCATAGAGAACCTGATTGGTGAATTGTGTGCAAACTACACGATTGTGATTGTGACGCACAACATGCAGCAGGCCTCGCGAGTCAGCCATCAGACAGCATTTTTCTTTAAGGGTCATCTGGTTGAGTGTGGCCCAACCATGCAGATTTTCACCAGTCCCTCAGAAAAGCAAACGGAAGACTACATTACCGGGAGATTCGGGTGATGGCGGACACGGCGAGGGGTCCGATATCAGCAATTATTGCGGCGGTGGTCTGATTTGCGCGTGCAGATCATCGGCATTCCACAGGTCGATTTTTGCAGAATACTTAACAGAAACTTAACAATTCGGCATCAAACTCCGGCAGTTGCATCAGTCAACTGCCGGGTCTGTCTGATCAGGATTCGGTTGATGACAATTCACTTTGTTCGGGAAATGGAACATCTGCATCGCAGTATTCTGGCGATGTGCTCGGCGGTGGAAGAGTTGATCCACGATGCTGTTGATGGTTTGCGTTCAGGTCGTGCTGATCTGGCACTTGAGCTTTCCAGTCGCGACCGTGAAGTGGACGAGTGGGATATTCGGATCGAGGAGGAGTGTCTGAAGATTCTGGCGCTTTATCACCCGGTGGCGAATGATCTGCGTCGAGTGACTGTGGTGATGAAGATTTGTGCTGAGCTTGAGAGAGTGGCGGATCTGGCGGTCAGTATTGCAGAGCGGTCTGCCGGGATGGCTCTGCATGGGGCATTTCCGATGCCGGAGCGGCTGGGTGAGATGACTCGGGAGGCACTGAGCATGCTGCACGACGGCATTGATGCCTTTGTGGAGCAAAACGTGAATCTCGCTCGGAGGGTGTGCCTGCGTGACGAGGGTGTGGATCAGTTGAATCGGGACCTGATCAATGATGTGGTTGGAGTCGTCAAGCAGAGACCGGAGCTGATAGAACCCGGGCTGCATCTGTTTTCGGTGATTCGTCATGTTGAGCGAGTGGCGGATCATGCGACCAATATCGCTGAAGACGTAGTTTATCTGGTAGAGGGAGCGATTGTTCGGCATCCAGGACTGCATCGGCGATCCGGGAATCCTCGGGTTGGAGGTGCAGAATAGTGGCCGAACCGGGGGTGAAGTCCCCTCGAATCGATTCGGACTGTTGTTCGAGTGGCAGGAAATCGCTTCTTTGTATGACTTCCTGAACGACGCAGGGACTCCTGTCGTTTGTTCTGGCAAACATTCTCAGGCGTATCCCGCTCCATGCAGGCAACAATTCTGGTCATTGAAGATGAACAGTCCATCGCAGATGTCGTGACGTACAATCTGCGAAAAGAAGGATTTAATGTTCAGTGGGAGCGAGATGGTCGGGGCGGGCTTGCCAGGGCTCAGACGCTGCTGCCGGACCTTGTCATCCTGGACCTGATGCTACCGGGGATTGATGGGCTTCAGATCTGCCGAATTCTGAAAAGCGAACCCAAGACCCGTACTATTCCTGTGATGATGCTGACTGCGCGTGGTGCGGAAACTGATGAAATCGTCGGTTTCAATATGGGCGCTGATGACTACGTGACGAAGCCCTTTCGCGTACAGCCTTTGATTCATCGAGTCAAGGCGTTGCTGCGGCGCGTGGAGACGGCGGAGTCCGGAAAGACGGTGCTCAGTCTTCACGGGATCGAGATCGATCGTGCCAATCATGTTGCGACCTTCGATGGGCAGCAAGTTGAACTGACCCCGACAGAGTTTCGCATGCTCTGGACACTGATGGCTCAGCCTGGGCGACCATTCTCAAGAAATGAACTCATGGAAACGTCTCGAGGAGAGGATGCGAACTCTCTGGAACGGACAATCGACGTTCACGTGCGATCTTTACGTAAGAAAATGGATCGCCTTGCGGACTTGATTGAGACAGTTCGGGGCGTTGGCTATCGCTTTGTTCGCAAATAGGTGAGGCAGCCGTCTGCTTTTCAGGTGCGTGTGTGCTCGCGGCGGGTTGATCAAAGTCACTGCTGAATAAAAAACGCCGGTCCTTCTCGAGGATACCGGCGAATGGCAGTTAGTCCGCATGCAGGCAGGATTCAGCTCCAGTAGTTTTCCCCGTGCCAGTTGATTGGCGGGTGCGTCTCGACTTCGACGTCGCCTTTGACACGTGTCTGGCAGGCTAACCGGACTTCTTTGCCGGGGTTGCTGAGCAGTTTGAGTCCAAGGAGGGGATTGAGCCATTTCCACAGAGACTCCAGAAGCCCCTTTCGCGAGACGTTCTCTGCCCCTTTGGAAATAATCACATTACAGGAGCAACAGGTCCCCATTCCCATACAATTCACGATTTTGTGGGGGCCCGAGTAGAGTTGCACGCCATTTTTTCGAGCCACAGTGCGAAGATCTTCACCTTCGGTGACGTCAACAGTCACTTTTTCGTTGACAAACCTGACTTTGGGCATGTTGGCGCACTTTCAGCAACCGGTTTTCGGGAACCTTTTTGACCCTTTAATCTGACATACTAGTTCTCCATTCTCCGGATTTCCAGATGCCTGTTGTTCCTCCCGACACTGAGAAGATGGGGGGTGGTGAGGGAAGTTGGCCGCGAGCAGTGTTTCCATGGTTGAGCGGCAGGTTTTCTGCAGATGTGGATTTTTTCGGAGAAGTGGTTTTGTGTTGGCGGGTCGTGGGTGGGCTGTCGCGAAGCGTCCGGCTGATTCCGGGGCAGTGTCTGCCTCAGGGCGATTTCATTGATCAGGTCCGCCATTGGCTTCGTTTTGGCATTCTTCGCAGCATTCCCACGTGCTGAGGTGGCAGATAAAGCCAGAGTTCAACAGATTCGGGTGAACTCTGACTTCGGGCAATAGGTCTGTCACGAGCATTCTGTAAGCTTCAGCGGCGCTGAGATGCGGGCACATTTCAAACCCGACACCTCGTATCGCCATGGCGCCTAACAGCGAGGACAACGCCTCCCATGCCTGCTTTTCGCTGGTGAGATCGCCGGGGACCGGAAGTCTCAGCGGTTCCTCAAACAATGAGGTCAGTGGTTGATCATGTTCGCCATGCAGAACTTCATCCCACTGCTCATACAGGGCCTTGATTGCCGACGGGATGCCGGGGAACAGTTCATCCTGGTGAATCTGACTGGTGTTTTCAGTTTCGTGGACATCGCTGAATGCGGACTCACGAATCAACTGTTCGAAGTTGGATTCGAAGAGGCCGTATTCATCATCTGCCGAGTGTGCATCATCAGTCTCGTCCTGCGAGTCATTGTCGCCGAGGACCGAGTCTGGTGAATTTTCGAAGACTTCGATTGTTCCATCGTCACGACGCAGAATTGTGGTGATGGACGGTGGCAGGGCCGGATCTGTTTCAGGGAGATCGTCCGGCGTGCAATCCGCAAGCTGACTGTCGCCACCATCGAATTCCATTTCCGGATCGAGGAGTTCCATCACAACACGACCGTTCTGGCTGTACCATTCGAGGTAAATGGACATTCGCAGTTCTTCCGGTGCAGCATCTCCTCGTTTTCTGGCCAGCAGGAACTCTTCGATCGGGATCAAAGGCACTCGAACTATGCGAAAGGCGCTGTCACCGATGACACCGACCTGCTGCAGATGGAAGGATTCTTCCTGCACGGAGTGCATGTCGGAGGAGTCAACTTCCCTGACCCGAAATCGGAAGTCTCGTCCGTCGAGTTGTCCGTCAAGGTTGCCAACGAGGGACAGGGTGGCGACGACCGTTTCTGTGATGGGCTGGCCATCCTTCATTCCGTGCCGACGAATCTCGATCCATCCGGAGATCGAATTTCTGCGGGAACTGCGGATTTCACCTCGAACGACAGACTGCTCAATGCGGAGAGCCATCAGTTTGTATCCATGAACTACGAAACAGATTGCCGGCAGAGAAGCCTGGCCGTCGTTATCGTTATCGAACGGTAATGGTTTTGCGAACGTGCTGCCAGGGTTGATCTGACCGAAACTGAAAATCTGTCGTCAGGGTACTGGGCCTTTCTCGAGGGCTTCAACCGGTGGTACTTCCAAGAAATGGTTTTGGACTTGAGGTGAGACCGAGTCTGGCGATGTTGTTGAAATGGCGGAATGAAGTCCTTGAATCCGCAAGTTAGAGAGCTGTCTGGTCGCAGATCACGGTCGCGTGAACCGTGATGGTTAGAAACGGAGCAGGATGATTTTGGGATGGAGCGTTGATCGAAATCAACTGAATTCGGGCGGTTGAATTGTATTTGCGAAGGGAATTCATTGTGGCCTGTTGTGTGTTTTCGCATTATTGTTTGTCGCTGCAATGACCAGCAACTCATAGATGCAAGCGGGGCCAGTCGTTTCTGGAATCAGGGGGGGGGCTGCTGTCCATCAGAGATTTTCACGACCGGGGCCCCTAGCCCGGGATGGTGAAACGGCGGTGCACGAGGAGTGTTTTGGTTAAAACAGAGGGCACAGAGGTACACAGAGTTTTACGGCGAAACACTGAGAATTCAGTCCTGTTGGAGGCAGGAATGGTGATGAAAGTATTCTGGGCGCTTTCGTGCTGTTCTCCGTCTGTTTCGCCATCCCATCCATAGCCTCTCTTTCGACGCCATTGTTTTCTGAAGGTGCAGATTTCATTGACGGAGAGGCAGGTGTCGTGGCGGTGTCTGTGAGTCCGGGAGAATCACGCCACTGCTGATCGAGATTCCGGAATGAAGAGCATCCTGACGAAAAGAATGACAGGGCGACGTGTTATTCGCGGTCGTACAGTTCATCGCGTAACGCGGGGTTCTGAAGATTTCCTCGCGAAAGAAACCCAAGCCGTTTCTTTTCCATCAGCTGAACCTGCTCTTCGAACAGATAGTTTTCGCCGGGGACTTCTACTGAAGTCGCCCATGAAAAGCTTTCAACATGTCCGTCCAGAAAGGCCGCGTTGGCTGAATTCAGGTGTCGGAAGTGAATCGTTGGAAAATTGCGGCTTGGGGGGTCCAGTAGCCAGTTTTCCTCGAAGCTGAATTGCAGGGGTGAGAAGGTGCGGATGTTGACAGCGGCACTGTCCGCGAAGACGACCGTCTGGCTGGTTTGCTGCACGTCGCGCAGCCGTCGACTGGCGGGTTCCGGGCTGGGGCCGGCGTTCCAGTCCGGCGGCAACCACTCAATCCCGCTGGGGCGTGAGAGGTAGTAGCCATTGTATCCGAAACCGGTGGCGGGTTTCCCAAAGCGAACCCGATCCATTTGCGATGTTCCGAGATTCGGGCACTGAAAGGATTCGTAGTTGGTTTCCATGAAGGGGCTGAGAGGTCCGGTGGAGAAATTCAGTTGTGTATCTGCTGTGGGTGCTGCGTAATTGACGGTACCGAACCAGTACTGTGCCAGACCGGGATTCCCGGAATAGGTTGTGAGAAAGGTTAGCCTTTGCTGATCCTCGATCACATAGGGGGGCAGGTGTTCGCGATGCACATCAGCATAATTGTGCAGAGCGAGGGCGAGTTGCCGGAGATTGTTGCGGCATTGGGTTGTACGAGCGGCTTCGCGGGCCTGCTGAACGGCGGGGAGCAGTAGTCCGAGGAGGACTGCGATAATCGCGATCACAACGAGGAGTTCAATCAGGGTGAACGCGCGATGATGGCGGCGGAAATGCGAGCGAGTCGACAATGGAAACTCCGATTGATGCAGGATCGGGGAGTTTCCGGCGACAGTCCACGGAGTTCGGACACTGAGACTGGAGGAGCGCGCGATGTCACAGTTGTGTGACTGAGGCGTCATCATCAGTGGCGAAGAAGCGGTGTGAGACCATGGCCGACAAATCCCCTTCCGCGAGGGAAACGTCTGCAGCCCGGTCAGGCAGGTCTTCTGGCTTTCGGATCGACCTGTCGCAACGCCTTCCCGTGCCATGGGCGTTTCTTACGAAACGGCATCGGCATAGTGGCTGATTGTTGCGAGAGTCCCCGATTACAGCGGCGGGACCGCGACGGACTACCGATCATCATCGGGCACCGTCTTCCCTTTTCACTCGAACCCACAGCCTGTGTTAAGCAGACTGTCCACGAGCACCTGATCAGGCAGATGACCCGAAACCAGGTCATCTGATGGGACTGTAACAGGAACCGATGTCCAGGCAAGACTGAGCGCTGGAAAGTCTTTGTTATTCGGCAGGTGGTGTGATTCCGAAGTCACGGATTGTCAGCAGCGACGTAAAAGGGATATTGCGCGCCTTGAAGGCCGCTTCGCCTCCCTGAAGTCGGTCGACGATTCCTACGGCATGCACGACTTCGCAGCCGAATTCCTGGACACGATCAATTGCCAGCAGAGCGCTGCCACCGGTTGTGACAACGTCGTCCACGATCACCACTTTTTCGCCTGGCTTGATTGGTCCTTCGATGAAGCGCTGCGTTCCGTGCCCCTTGGCTTCCTTTCGAACCATGAAACCCTGGAGTGATCGTCCCTGGGAAGCGGCAGCAACCAGTACCCCACCCACAATCGGGTCGGCTCCGATTGACATTCCGCCAAATCCGGAGAAATCGATTGGCTTCAGGAGTTCCAGGAGTCCAAAGGAAATCTGCATCAACCCTTCGGCACTGAGCGTTACCTGTTTTCCGTCAAGGTAGTACGTGGATTTCTTTCCGGAAGCGAGGGTGAAGTCTCCAAACTTCAGGGCGCGATCCTGAATCAGTTGCATCAGACGTTTGCGGTCGTACATGTGTTGGACCTGAGATTGTGAAGGGGCCTGTAGGACCACATCTGACTTTGAATCTGACCAGCGTTGTCGCCAGAGTGCATTTCAGCAGTGTGGTTTTGAGTCTGCCACGTGAGTGGTCGGGATTGTGTCGGACTGTAGTGCACGCAATGGGTGAAGTTCAAATCTGAAAAGTCAGTATGTGAAAAGCAGGAACGCTTCGGAGCGATCTCCGCAGGAAGGATTCCGCCCTGACAAGTCAGCTCATGGGGATGACTTTTCGAAGCAGTATTGCGGGGCCCACGAGGGCGATCACGATGGCTGCGAGTTTTGCGTCGCCAGACACAGAGAAAACCATGATGGCATCGAGAAAGATCAGACTCAGGAGCATGAGCCCGACTGTTTTCTGAACAAGCACGGGATGAGGATGGGTAATGGCTTTTGTGGCGCGCATGGCCAGGTTCAATCCCAGTAACAGTATGGCCATGCAGCCTCCATTGGTAGCAGCTGTCGTGGCACCGTTGCGATAGACCGCCAGGGCATCAACTCCCAGTCCGCCCAGCAGCAGCACTATTCCGGTCAGCATTCCGAGTCGATGACCAGAACCTGTTTCGCTTCGGGAGAACCACGTCACTCCGAGGATGTAAAGACCGAGTCCGCAGGCGACTTCAATCCCGGATCCTGTACTCAGACCGGACAGAGGAATCCCGGCGCTTGTTCCCAGCAACAGGTTCAGAAATCGACAGGTGGCCATGGCCAGTGGACCAGCCGCTGAAGCCTTGAGTCCTGCATTGTAGGCGATCACAGCGACGGCGATCATGAGTGCTACGGTCAGGCTGGTGACACCGGCAAATGCGGCGCTGATGATTCCGGAGATCATGAGCAGTGCACCAGCAATCGTTGCTGCGCGAACGGTGATACGGCCGGATGGAATCGGGCGTTCCGGTCGTTCTGTGGCATCGAGTGCTGCATCGAAGACGTCATTGAGCACCATGCCACCCAGATAGAGTCCAGCGCTTGCGAGCAGGAGGAAGGCCAGGTCGGGCTGCTGAAGGATTTCAGTGACCTTCGGGCGTGTTGTGACGAAGTAGCCGCAGAGAATATTGGACAATGCTGTAAACACTGTTGGGAGCCGCAGAAGTCGAAGCCACGACAGCAGGGCGCCTTCGTGACGTGTGGAACCGTGAGCGGCTGGAGTTTTCGGGGGAGTGGGCGAGTTCACGGGATTCCTTGTCTGATCTGAAGAGGACGGCCCAGTTTGAATTGAAGCGGAAACAGTACTCTCAGGATTTGTGGTTCAGGCCATGGAGGAGGGTGTGCAGGCGGGGGTCGAGCAGGCTGTCAATCCGCAGGTGACTCATGCTGAAGTCACCGTAATCTGTATGCCGATTTGGAACAGCGACAACGAAAGCTCCGGCAGCGGCTGCGGCTTGAGTTCCCGTTTCGCTGTCCTCCAGCACAAGCATTTGGGATGGGTGGACACCCAGGCGGCGTGCTGCCAATTCGTAGATTTCCGGATGAGGCTTTCCGTGGGTGACATCTTCGGCAGTCAGCGCGAACTCAAAATGCTGTTCAAGCTGCAGCTTTTGCAGCAGCCACTGCAGGTAGGCTCGAGGTGATGAGGTGGCTACGGCTCGAGGCAACTGCCGGGCATGGGTGATGGACAAAATCTCCGACAGGCCGGGCATGATTGCGAGCGAGTTCTCGGCCAGTGTTCCGAAGATCTGCTTTGTTTCTGCCATCAGATCCTCGATTTTATCCGGCAGACTGGTCAATGATTTCAGGGCGGTGAAGGCTTCGTGCGGGCGTCGTCCCAGCATGGCTCGGCGAATCGAATCCGTCATCTGAAGTCCACGACGAACCATCAGTTGTTGTCCGGCCTCTTCAAAAATGTCTTCGGTATTCAGCATGGTCCCGTCGAGGTCAAACACCACAGCCCGAATTTCGACATCCATACTCATGAGTTCCTGCAGCCTGAAAAATCTCGATCTCTGACGCCGACGCTTCGAAACGATGTCGGCGTTGTATTATGAGTGGGCCGGTACTCCTCAGCAAACCCACAGAGTTCAGCAGGATGCAGGAATTCCGCAACGACGGGAACGACAACTGTTTTCTGAAAACGGGTTCTCTACTTCCGTGGAGAATCGGGCGGACACGAGTGCACAAGTTGAAGTTGTTGTCGAGTTCCGATGGCACGAGTCGATCAACACGGGGTTTCCAAATAGCAGAAGATCGTTCCGAGTGCGCTGGCTGCTTGAGTCGTATCTGCCAAATGGGCGGGTGGCAAGCAATGGCAAATCGTGGTAGAGACTGGTTCCGGCGCTGCGTGATGGGATATGATTCGGAACCACGTGGGGAATATTTTTGGACTGAATTCCCGAGAAATGTTGACAGATGCACACTGTTTCGGAAGCATTGAAGGCGGTTTTGGATCATGTTCCGGCTCCCGTATCGCAGCGAATTCCTCTGATTGAGTCTCCCGGGCGAGTGCTTTTGGAGGCAATTGTCGTTGCGGAGGATGTACCGGCCTTTTCAAAGGCACTCATGGACGGGTTTGCCATTTCTGTTGATGATGCGACAGGAAGTGGGAGTGTCAATTCGCCAACCGGAATGCAGCGTCTCAGAGTCGTGGAATCCATTGTGGCCGGGCGGGTTCCCAGTCGCCATTTGAAGTCGCTGGAAGCGATGCAGATTATGACGGGAGCTCCGATTCCGCAGAATTGCTCCTGTGTGGTTCCAGTCGAGCGTGTGCAGATTGATCAGGCAGATTCCGGGTGGGTCGATGTTCCGCGAAGTCAGATGATCCCTGATGCGAATGTGCTTGCGGCCGGGGCGATTGCGAGGAAGGGGCAGCGACTTCTGGAGGTTGGGACTTGCCTGCAGCCGGCCCGGATTGGAGCGATCGGGGAACTGGGAATCGCTGAAGTGGTGGTCTCGCGTCGTCCCACGGTATCAATCCTCTCCACGGGCAACGAACTTGTACCAATTGGTGTGTTACCTGGACCGGGACAGATCCGAAATTCGAGCCAACCGATGCTGGCAGCGCAGGTCATGACGGCCGGGGGTATCCCTCAGTTGCTGGGAATTTCCGAAGATGACACGGGTCAGTTGGGGCAGAAGATTCAGGAGGGTTTGCGGGCGGACGTTTTTGTGCTGACGGGAGGGGTATCTGCAGGAATTCTGGATTTGGTACCCGAGCAACTGGCGTTAGCGGGAGTGGTGACGGTTTTTCACGGCGTGCTGATGAAGCCGGGTAAGCCGATCTGGTTTGGTGTTTACCGGACTGACTCGCACACATGCCTTGTTTTCGGCTTGCCGGGGAATCCCGTGAGCAGTCTGGCCTGTTTTGAGTTATTTGTGAAACCGGCGCTCTGGCGTCTTCAGGGACTACCGGATCTGGAGCCCGGTGTTGCGGTGCTGAGCGAACGGTGTCAGGTTCGGGGTGATCGTCCGGTGTACCAGCCTGTGATACTACGGCAGGAAACTGGTACAATCATGGCACGACCAGTGTCATGGAGTAATTCGGCGGATCTGCTTGCGACGGTGATGGCCAATGGATTCGCGCGTATGGAACCGGAGCATGGTGTCTACGAAGCTGGTGAAATCGTGGAGGTGTTGCCCTGGGACAGGAGGAGCTGTTGTCAGTGATGAAGTGACGGGGGCGCAGAAGAAGGATTCATAGCGGGGCGAAGCGTATTGAACGAGTCGGACGAGGATTTGGTGCCCCCTGATTAAGAGTTCACACAAAGACACTGTGCGTTTTCACGGATTTTTCAGGTGTAGTGACGGGGAGGAATCGTGCCATTTGTAGTTAAACAGTTGCTGGTTGCGTCAGAGAACCCATTGATTGGACAGAGGATTGATCGATGTGTTCAGCAAATGACGGGTGAATCGAGGTCCTGGGTGACGGGATTGTTTGATCATGACTGCGTGACTCTGAATGGTACGCTGGAGACGAATCCCGGGCGATCACTGACGGAGGGGGATTCGGTTCAGATTCGGTTTGAGGCCAATCGACGCTATTCCCCTCGTCGAAGACCCAGCGAGGCAAAACATCGAGGGTTCTCGATCCTCTTCGAAGATAAGGATGTTCTGGTTGTTGACAAATCGGCCGAACTTCTGACGGTACCAACGGACGCTGGTGAGCCCCATACTCTGATTTCGCGTATCAGTGAGCATGTGCGAAAGACCTCAAGGGCATCGGGGGCCCATCTGGTTCACCGTCTGGATCGTGGGGTTTCAGGGCTACTGGTGTTTGGAAAGTCACAGTCTGCAGCAGATGCCCTGCAGAATCAGTTTTCCCGTCGCAAGCCTGAACGACGCTATGATGCATTGGTTTCAGGGATCATGGAACAGGACAGCGGCACCTTTCGAAGTTTTCTGGCGACTGGCAGGAACCTCAGCCGCTATTCAACTCGAGACGCAGAAGCGGGTGAATTGGCGATCACACATTTCGAGGTCGTCAGTCGGCTGAGTGAGACGGGTAGATCAAGCGCCGTAACTCATGTGCGAGTTCAACTGGAGACCGGTCGACGCAATCAGATTCGGGTGCATATGTCCGAAGCCGGGCACGCGATACTTGGAGATTCCCGTTACCGTCCGGAACTGTGGGCCTCAATCCCGTGGCATGTGAAGAGACTTGCCCTGCATGCCTCGGTGCTCGGTTTTGTACATCCGCGAACGGACGAACAGTTAAGTTTTCAGAGTCCGATGCCGGATGAGATCGTCAAGTTTCTGAGGTATATTCGGGCCCCACGTTAAGGCTGTGCTCGAGGGGCGTTGTGTGTGTTAGCGGCGTGCCTTTCGAATGCAGGCGAATGAGTGGCCGATCGATTTCAGGAGAGACGCGAATCTGTGGCCGGAGAAGTCAGCGAGTTTGACACCAGGCTGGGGGCGGGAATTTTCAGGCAGCGAACAGCAAAGGGGTTTTGAGGTACTGGAAGCGAAAGTTCATGGGATCGGCAATTTCTGCTGCAGGTCTCAGGGACAGAAGCAGGAATCCTCCGGGGGCAGCGGACTGGTGACCGGTCCATGGCGTTGGGGTTGTAGTGAATGTGCTGAATGGTCGAATTAAATGCTCGGGTGGATGTGTTGGTGTGCCATCAGTCGCTGCTGAGAGTTGCCGGGGGCGTCGTGAGATTCTTCAGAACAGATTTTTCCACACCGGGAATGTACCGCAGTTTGACCCCCGGAAGGGTTTCAGGGGATATGACATTTCGCTCGTCGCTCATCGCAATTCACTCCCTGACTTCGAAGGAGTCCAGACGCCGACTATGGCATATCGCGCCTGGTTTGCTGCCGTTTCCACTCCAGATGGTACCCCATGCGGACCCCGTTTCTGCAACACTGCGAGCGATCATTCTTGTTGTGGTCGTTGTACTCTCGCTGCATGTGTATCTGAGATTTCGCAGGATTCAGCGACATCAGCAGGATTCCGGCCTGTCGGCAGTGATTGGCTATGCGCTGGCGGTGCTGTTGACGATTCTGGCGTTTCCGGACCGATTGGAAGTCGGATTGGGGGTTTTGTCGATACTGGCATTTGGAGACGGGTCGGCCACTGCGTTTGGAAAGATGCTGCGGGGGCCGACGCTTCCGTGGAATTCATCCAAATCGTGGGCAGGATTTCTGGCATTTCTGATTTGTGGTTCCGTGATGACCACGTGGATCTACTGGGGAGAGACGCAGAATCCTGAGGCACAGGAGCCGGCATTGTCAATGGCTCGCGCTTTTTTACTGACGTCTCCGGCCGTCGCGCTGTGTGCGATGGTGGAGTCTGTTGATTCTCGAATCAATGACAACATCCGGGTGGGTGTTGCAGGGGCCTGTTCGTTGATTCTGCTGAGCCTGTTGCGCTGAGAAATGCCGTCGACAGGCGGTCAGCTGTCGACGGCTGATTCTTCAATCCCCGCAATTGCCGGCGCAGATCTTCCTGGAGTCCGCTGCAGTAAGCGTCCATCGTGGCACGCCGGCCGTGTTAGCTCTCAGGGGGCGCTGGCTGGTGTGGGAAGCTTGTAAAACTGTCGAGCATTCTCGTGAAGCAGTTTTTTCTGATCGGCAAGAGGCCTGTTAGCGATCAGGGTTCGAAGCGTGGTGATCCACTCCCGATAACTGGCTCCCAGCAGACACACAGGCCAGTCGCCGCCGAAGATGACTCGGTCCGGGCCAAACGAGTCGAGACAGTGATTGATGATCGGGGCGAGAGAGTCGGTGAAGGGGACATCCTTTGGCGCACTGGCGATCACGCCGGAGATCTTGCAGATGACGTTGCTGCAGTCTGCAAGGCCGGCAATCTCATCGCGCCATTTCTGCACATCATGCTTCGGTGAAGTGTTTGGGAGAGCCTTTGCGAGAAACGCTGCCGGGTCCGCATTGCCGCAGTGATCGAGGATGAATCTGGTTTCCGGGCATTTTTTTGCGAGTGTGATGCCGTCTGAAAGTTCCTGTGGTCGCATGCACAGGTCAAAACTGAGGCCCAGCTCTCCGAGGAGTTGAACGGAGCGGACGAACTGAGCTTCAAGGCACATTCCCCTTGGGGCTGTTTCTGAATGCAGCACCTGACGAACTCCGCGGATTTCCGGGGATTGGGCCAGTTTGCGGATGTACTGTTCGAACGTGGGAAGCCCGGGGCGGCCGGAAATCACTGCGGCAACAGTCGGACTTTTACCGGAGCGGCAGATATCAACGAGCATTTGTGCTTCGAGAACGTGATCTTCTGGTCGAACGTCGACCTCCATATACACGGCCTGTACAACGTTGAGGCCGCGTGTGGCTTCCGCATATTCTTTCAGTCCATAGGTCCTGCTGAGTACTTCAGGCGCCCCCTTCAGCCAGGGTAATTGCAGTTTTGAGAGATCCCAGAGATGTTGATGGGTATCGACGGCGGGGATGAGTTTTTCGGAATTCTGATCGGCCGCTGATATCAGGGGCGTGGATGCCGCGACAGCGACTGCGGCCGAGGCCTGAAGGAAAGTGCGACGGGTTGCAACTGTGTCTGAGGCTTGTTCAGGCATGGCAGGAGTGCTCCGAGAGTGGGTGAAAACGGCGCCCGTTATGAGTCATCACGAATGCAGTGGAAAGGGTGTCGTAACGACGGGCGATCACGGGGTCAATTCCCAGGGACATATTGTCGCTGAAACCGACGATAGTTTGCGAGTGACCTGCCCGGAAACTAACGAGTTTTGGTTTGCAAGGGCAGCGTTGATTGTGCGGTGTCGGGTCGTGGGGTGGGAGTCATTTTCCGGGTGATGTCTTTGTTGAGGAGAACACACGACACCAGGCTCGATTCTGCCCTTTGGCGACGGTTCTGTTGTCAAATCAGGATCCGGCCTTAACAGACAGGGGAGCCTGGGTGGTGATTGCTGCCCGGAGTGTGGCACGGTCGCCGGTTTGGTGCGAGGGCTTTTAGACAGGACCATGAACAGAGTCCGTGGACTATTTGGTCCGGCGGTCTGTGCGGTCGATCCAGGGAACTTCGAGGTCTTTGACGTTGCGGGTCAGAAAGTCGATGATGTCCTTCTGAGTTGCGGTGGCGAGTTGGCCTTCGAGGTAGGCTTCGGCGTGTGTTTGTCCGTTGGTCAGCAGAAGTTTGCGGGTGTCTTTGAACTGATCGCCCTTGAGTTCGACGGCTTTGAAGACCTTGTCAGCGTTTCGCGCATCCTCTTTGTTGTCTTTGGCGGCAACGACATAGACGGGGACCGGGATTCCCTTGAGGGTTTTCAGCAGGGCGGTGGTGTTGAGACCGCGGACGGTGGTATTGGGGCTGTACATGATCAGAGAGCGGACATCCTGACCGCGGGGGGTACGCTGGTCGATGGTCGGAGCATCAGGGTAGGGGGTTTTTGCCCAGTCTTCGATTGTGAAGGCGGCAGCCACCATTGCGCTGGAGCCCATGGCGACGATGCCGAGTTTGCGGATATTGAGCTTTTCTGCCTTGTGTTGTTCCATCAGAAAGGCCTTGACGGTTTCGAGATCGGAGCTGGCCATCAGGGGATAGTCGGCATTTGAGATCTTCATCGTCAGGGGTTCGCCGGTGGGTGAGGTGGGGATGCTGTCGCCATGTTTCCGGAGATCGACGGTGATGACGGCGAATCCTGCCTTCTGGAGAGCGAGTGCGGTGGGCTGCCAGACGCGTCGGTTACGGGCGTCTTTTTCGGCGAGTCCATCGGTTGCGGTGAGAAGAATTGCGCAAGCGGATTCTCGACCGGCTGCCGATTCGAACCATGTGCAGTGAATCTGCCAGCCATCCGGAGTGGGCAGAACCATGTCAATGGTGCCATCTTTGTTGGCGGTCTGGGCGGGTGTGCCGGGTTTAGCGGGAGTTTTTGAGGGGTCACTGGTGGTCGCAGAGTTCTTTTTCTCGGCCCCCTGCGTTTTTTTGGCCTGAGCGACGAGGCTTGCCTGATTGATGAGGCAAGCGAACACAAAGCAAGCGAGGAGACACAGGGGCTTCCGAGCGATCACGGCAACACTCCAGGTGAAGAGGCGGCGAAATCAGAAAGACACGCAAAAGGCTTACTGGCCGACGCCTTCAGCGAACTGGAAGAAGTCGAGGATGACGAGTGGGTTTGTGGAACCGACATTCCGATTGGTTGGTCTTGGAAACCCGTAGGCGATTACGCGTCCACTGGAGAGTTCGGCGACGTAGATGATACCGAACGCCGGCTGGACACCCCCGGAAGCGCGGAGATTTGCGGGGCCGGTCACGATGGCATACTTTGGATCAGGCGTGTTACCTGTCTGGAAGTCAGCAGCGACATTGTGGACATAGCGGTAGCTGAATTTTGAGGTGCTTTCGTTGATAGCGCCACCGACGAGGAGTCCGGTGAGGTTATTGAGCACAAAGACGCCTTCGGGGACGCCGGTTTCCTGCAGGGGAACCGTAATCATGGAGAACTTGTCGTTTCCGTTGGCAACGGGGGCCTGGGCGAGTTTCCCGGGCAGCAGTGTGAAGACGGCAGCCATGGCGATGGCGCCGGCACAAAACGCAGCAGCGGAACGGAGAATGCGGTTTTTCATGGACTGGCCTTCGGGATTTTCTCGACAGGAGGGTCGTGTGACGGTCACGATATCCGGAATGGACCATAGAATGATATCGTTTCGGGTGTGCGTCGACCAGATTACAGGGCATCCCGGCTGTTTCGGGGTTGTTCCTGCTCTGAATGTCCGTAAGACTTTCCATTTTTCACTGTATTGCCATGTCAACAACTGCAACGGAATCCACAACGGCTCTCTGGATGGCGATTCGTGAGCGGGCGTCGCAGCGTGCGGCAACGGAGCCGATGCTGGCCAGTTTTCTGCATGCGACGATTCTGAATCACGAATGTCTGGGGGACTCGATCAGTTATCACCTGGCCGGCAAGTTGTCGGCCAGCACCCTGTCTGCCATGCAGCTGCGGGAAATCATGCAGGAAGCGATGCGTCGGGACAGTTCGATAGTTGAGGCCATCTGTGCGGACATTCGGGCGGTACAGGAACGCGACCCGGCGGTGAAATGTTGTCTGATCCCGTTATTATTCCTGAAGGGGGTTCATGCGTTGACAGCCTACCGTTTTGCGCACTGGTTGTGGTGCCAGGGGCGGGAGTTGCTGGCGGTGTACTTTCAGAACCGGATTTCTGAAGAATTCGGGGTGGATATCCATCCGGCGGCGAAGATTGGTCGTGGAATTCTGATGGATCATGCCACATCGATTGTGATCGGGGAAACGGCGGTCATTGAGGACGATGTTTCGTTGCTTCACGAGGTGACTCTGGGGGGCACGGGAAAAGCAACGGGTGATCGGCATCCGAAAGTTCGGCGGGGGGTATTGATCGGTGCGGGGGCGAAAATCCTGGGCAACGTGGAGATCGGTGAGGGAGCCAAGGTTGGTGCGGGGAGTGTGGTGTTGAAGAGTGTGCCGGCTCACTGCACTGTGGCGGGAGTGCCTGCGGTGGTCGTCGGGCGACCTGTCAGTAATTTGCCGGCGCTGGACATGGATCACGCCCTGAATCTCGGGGGATCGATCTGAGTGTGGCTGATTCAAGCAGTTCCGGGAGATGGAATTGACGATGAACAGCGGCATGGAGTGATGTGGCTGAGGTGGCAGATCGGCATCTATTGCCGGTAGCGAGTTCGGATTTGGCGAAGGTGAACCTGGTAAAGACATGACAGAGACATTCATACTGATTCCGGGCCGAACCACTGATCAGGGATGCGGCATCAGCGAGGGTAAGTTTCAGGACAAATATCAGAAGGAAATTCGGGCCTTACAGGTCGCGCCGGGCGATATGGCGCGGCTGGGATTGCAGGAAGGGGACCGGGTCCGGCTGACGGGTGAAGAGGGACAGTCGGTGGAGGTGTGTATTACGGCGGGGAAAAAGGATGAATTGCCGGAGGGGATCCTGTTCATCGCCTATGGAGATATTTCCAGTCGCATGATGGTCGGGGATACTCATGGATCAGGGATGCCGACCAGCAAAGGGATGGAAGTGACCATGGAGCTCGTGGAACGAGCCGGCGGTAGTTGACGACGTGACAGGCGTGTGTGTTGAGTGGGACGGTTCGGGGATTCAGTAACACAGTGTCGGGGTTCGGGGCGACTGAACCCGGGATAAGGCAGAACGATGACAGCGGCATCCATTGAAGCGAATGCACCCACAGCATGTGTTCCCGGGGAACTGAAGATCATAGAAGATGCGGTTTGCACCTTCTGCGGTTGTGTCTGTGACGACATCGACCTGAGCGTGAAGGACAACCACATTGTTGAAGCGAAGCGGGCCTGTGTGCTGGGAAAGGCGTGGTTTCTGAACCACAGCGTGGAAGAGCGGTCCAGCTGTCTGATTGAGGGCCGTCCTGCGACTCTGGAAGAGGGCTATGACCGAGCGGCGAAGATTCTGACGGAAGGGAAGTACCCGATCATTTATGGCCTGAGTGATTCCCCCTGTGAGGCTCAACGTGTTGCTGTAGGGATCTGCGACTGGATCGGTGGGACGGTGGATACCACCACGAGTGTCTGCCATGGTCCGAGCGGCATGGCGTTTCAGGGAGTGGGTGAGGTCACGTGTTCGCTGGGGGAAGTGGCAAATCGCGGGGACATGATTCTGTTCTGGGGATCGAATCCAGCCGAAAGTCACCCTCGGCATTTCACCAAATACAGCCTGATGCCGAAGGGGTTGTTCGTGCCCAACGGCCGCAAGGACCGAACCTGTGTGGTTGTGGATGTGCGGCGAACAAAGAGTGCGAAGGCGGCGGACATCTTCATTCAGATCAAGCCGAAGAAAGACTTCGAGGCCCTGTGGACACTGCGTGCTCTTGCGAAGGGGCTGGAGCTGGATCCGGAGCAGGTCAAACGTGAGACAGGAGTGGAGTTTGCCGTATGGCAGGACCTGATGGAACGCATGAAAGCGTCGAAGTTCGGGGTGATTTTCTTTGGGATGGGGCTCACGATGACGCGAGGCAAGCATGCCAACACGGAAGCGCTGCTGGCGCTGACGCGTGACATGAACGCCCACACGCGTTTTGTGGCCAAGCCGAATCGGGGACATGGGAATGTGACGGGTGCGGACAACGTGGTGTCGTGGCGAACGGGTTATCCGTTTGGTGTGAATCACGCGCGGGGGTATCCGCGTTTCAATCCGGGGGAATACACGACATCGGACGTCCTGGCGAATCGGGAAGCGGACTGCGGGATGACGATTGCCTGCGACCCGATGGCCAATTTTTCGCAGCCGGCGAGGGAACATCTGGCTGCGATTCCGTTTATTGCACTGGATACGAAAGAGACCCCGACGACACGAGCGGCCGCGGTGGCATTTTCGGTGGCGACGTATGGGATCAACACGGGGGGGACGGTGTATCGGATGGACGATGTGCCGATACCGCTGCGTCCGGCGTTTGCATCACCGCACCCCAGTGACTACGAGGTTTTGACTCAGATTGAGACTCGGGTCAAGCGTTTGCTGGGAGTGACGGGTTAAAGAGGCTCCCGGGCGGGGTCAGTGTGCGCGTTTTGGCCGAGCTGTGCAGGAGATTCTGTGAGAATTCCCCTGTTCGGAAGGTTCGCGTTGTTTGAGACGCGAGCGAGCGGACTATGATGGGGGTCAGACGGTAATTTCCGGCCTTTGACGGCTGTTTTTCTGACGGAATCTGACGGAATTTGAGTAGACGCTATGGCAGACCCAACTCGCGACATTCTGGAAACCTTTGAGAATCCCTTCCCGCATCGCAATTTTGTGGTGGAAACAATTGCGCCGGAATTCACATCGATGTGTCCGAAGACTGGCCAGCCCGACTTCGGGACTCTGACCATCACGTACATCGCGGACAAGGTGTGTTACGAGCTGAAATCGCTGAAGATGTATCTGCAGCAGTACCGGAATCACGGGGCTTACTACGAGCGTGTGACCAATATGATTCTGGATGATCTGGTGGCGGTAACCCATCCACGGTGGATTAAGATTGAGGCAGCGTTTACACCACGTGGCGGGATTCGGACCAATGTGATTGTGGAACACGGCAAGCGCCCCGAGTAGACTGATGTCGGTGGGGACGTGTTGCTGAAGCCGAGTCAGCGGCGACGTCCTTTCTGGCGTCCGGTGAACATTCAGATGCAGGGGCTTGGTTGTGGCAAAGGCATGGGGTGGTCGATTTCATCAGGTCACTGATCCGCGGGTAGAGGCCTTTACGGAGTCGATCAGTTTCGATCGGCGGTTGTACGCGGTCGACATCCGGGGCTCGATGGCTCATGCCACAATGCTGGCGCACTGCGGTCTGATCACTGGTGAAGAGCGGGATCAGATTTGTGCGCATCTGGACCAGATTGGCGAAGAGATCGCTGCCGGGAGCTTCGAGTTTCGTCAGGATCTGGAAGACATCCATATGCACATCGAAAACGCGTTGATCACGCGAATTGGCGATGTGGGCCGCAAGCTGCATACTGGTCGCAGCCGGAACGATCAGGTGTCGACAGATCTGAAGCTGTACACACGAGATGCAATTGACGGTCTGGATGGCTTGCTGCAGGAGCTGCAGCGAGCTTTTCTGGAGCGTTGTGAGTTGGACGCCGGTGTGATCATGCCCGGGTACACTCATCTTCAGCGTGCTCAGCCGGTGCTGGCGGCACATTACTGGCTGGCCTATGTGGAAAAGTTTCAGCGGGATCGGGAGCGGCTGGCGGACTGTCGGAAGCGGGTGAATGTCAGTCCTCTGGGAGCCGCGGCGCTGGCTGGGACATCCCTGCCGATTGATCGGGAGCTGACAGCGCGGCTGCTGGGGTTTGATGCGGTGGCCGCCAACAGTCTGGACGTAAGCAGTGACCGGGACTATCTGGTCGAGTTCGTGTTTTGTCTATCGTTGATTTCGACGCACCTGAGTACGTGGGCGGAGGAGTGGATTCTGTGGTTCACCACGGAATTCAGTTTTCTGCGGCTGCCTGACGCCTACACGACGGGTTCGTCGATTATGCCGCAGAAGCGAAATCCGGACGTCCTGGAATTGATTCGCGGGCGGACGGCGCGAGTGGTTGCCGCGGTGCCTCAGTTGCTGGTACTTCTGAAGAGTCTGCCGATGGCCTACAACAGGGATCTGCAGGAAGACAAGCTGGGGATGTTTGGTGCGCTGGATGCGTTGCGACCGTGTCTTGAGTTGGCACCTGCGATCATTGTGGGAGCAGAGTTGCGTCGGGAGAAGATCGAGGCGCGACTGGAAGACGGATTTCTGGACGCCACAGCATTGATGGAATACCTGATCCGGAAGGGTGTCCCAATGCGGACTGGTCATGAGACCGTGGGACGCCTGGTCGCTCATTGTGAAGCGCGAGGGTGTCGACTTGCGGACGTGCCGATGACAGAACTGCAGGAGGCGTGCAGTCTGATTTCGGAGGATGTGTTGCAGGTGCTGGGGACTGTGAACGCCAATCGGGCGTTGCAGAGTTTTGGGTCCGGGGGTGAGCAATCGGTATCCGGGCAGGTCCGTGTGTGGAAAGAGCGGTTGCGCGGCACGTAGGACCAGACCAGGCAGTGCTGTCGTCTGAGATTGCGGCGATCTGCAGTCGTGATTGCGAGGGTGATTACGAGGGTGTCGCGTGTAAGGGCCGAGGTGGCCGCATGCGGTCGGGCGGTCCTGTGAAGTCCTGTGGCGGGTGATGGAGTGAAGGCCTGCTGACGGTGAACGCTGTACAAATCAACGGAGCGGTCGGTAAAAATACAGCGTGGTCATGATGCTGGCCGCTCCTGTATTTTTTCGGAACAAGAGCCATGTGGTTGCGAGTCTTGCTGTGTCTGGTCCTGAGTTTGGTCAGTTGCTGTCGGGTTATGGGCCAGACGCCGACGGGAATTCCTTTGATTTTCGACACAGACATCGGCAACGACTGTGACGACGTGCTGGCGATGGGCGTGATTCACGCCCTGCAGACTCGTGGTCAGTGTCGGCTGGTGGCGGTGACGATTACCAAGGATCACGACCAGTGTGCTCCGTTCGTAGACGCCGTGAACACGTTTTATGGTCGGGGCGAGATTTCGATTGGAGTCTGTCGCAGCGGGATCACCCCGCAGCAAAGCCGATTCACGGGCCTTGTTGGTGAGCAGGATGGCGGACGGGAACGTTATCCGCACGATTTGAAAAGTGGTCGGGATGCGGCGGATGCGGTAGCGGTGCTGCGTAAGGCGTTGTCGGCCGAGGCGGACGGCAGTGTTGTGATTGTGCAGGTGGGGTTTTCCACGAATCTGGCGAACCTGTTGAAGTCGCCTGCAGATGATATTTCGCCATTGACGGGTCGCGAGCTGGCGCAGAAGAAGGTGCGACTATTATCGGTCATGGCCGGTGCATTTACTCCGATCAACGGTCAGCCGCACCCGGAATACAACGTGGTGGAAGACATTAGTTCGGCGCAGGTGTTGTCACGGGAATGGCCGGGGGAGATTGTTTACAGCGGCTTTGAAATCGGGTTGGCGATTCCCTATCCGGCCGTGAGTATTGAGCGGGACTACCTGTATGTTCCGCATCATCCGCTGAGTGAAGCGTACGTCCTGTACGAGCCACCGCCGCACAATCGACCGACCTGGGACCTGACAAGCGTCCTGTACGCCGTGTTTCCGGACCGAGGATATTTCGGGCTGTCGCCGAAAGGGACAGTGACCGTGAATGAAAAGGGGTTGACGACGTTTGTTCCGGGTGAAACGGGATTGCATCGTTATCTGACAGTGACTTCGGAGCAGCAGGTGAGGGTCACGGAAGCACTGGTCCAGTTATCGAGTGAGCCGCCGCAGGGGCTGGGTCGATGAGTGCGGGAGTGTCCCGGGTGTCCAGGATTGTGGTGATCGGATCCATCAATATGGATCTGGTCATTCGTTGTGAAACGATTGCTCGCCCTGGGGAGACGATTTCGGGTCGATCGCTGGAAGAGATTCCGGGCGGCAAGGGGGCGAATCAGGCGGTTGCTGCTGCGCGTCTGGGGGCTGCTGTGACTCTGGTTGGGCGTGTGGGGGACGACGCCTTTGGGCAGTTGCTGCGGGACGGTCTGGAACGCGAGGGGATTGATCTGCGTTTTGTGTGGACAACAGCGGGGACGAGCAGTGGGGTCGCGGTTATTCAGGTGGACGACCGGGGTCAGAATTCAATTGTGGTGATCCCCGGGGCGAATGCGGCATTGACGCCGGCGGACGTGTGGGCGGCTGAGTCGGCGATTGCTGAGGCGGACGCGGTGTTACTGCAGTTCGAGATTCCTCAGGAGACAGTGGCTGCGGCCGTATTGCTGGCCCGCCGGCATAGCGTTCGGGTGATAGTGGACCCAGCTCCGGCGCGAGAGGACGTGGACGCGACCGTATTGTCTGCGGACTGGCTGCTGCCGAACGAAACAGAAGCGGAGCGACTGACGGGCTTGCCGGTGCAGACGGCCGATGAGGCCTGTGCGGCGGCAGTGAGTCTGAGACAGCGTGGCTGTCTTCGCAGCGTGATTACCCGGGGAGAGCATGGGGTGATCATGGCGGACGCGGATGGGGAATTGTGGTGTGTGGAGCCATACCGGGTTGTCACGGTGGACACTACGGCCGCGGGCGACGCGTTTGCTGCCGGACTGGCGATTGGTTTGAGTCAGGGTAAGTCCGACGCGGATGCGGTGCGGTATGCCTGTGCAGCGGGCGCCACCGCGGCTGCTCGTCCTGGTGCACAGCCCGCAATGCCTTCGATGCGGGATGTTGAGCTGCTGATGCGGGAGCAACCGGAGTCGGGGCGATTGAGTCGTCTACCCGTGGCGCCACGGTGAACCGCACGAACTGTCTCTGTAATCCTGAAGAGGGCAGGGAGAAGTGTTGAGCGAGTCGGCAGCATGGTCGAAGTTCAAAAGTCCCGGTGTCTTCCGGATGGTCCTCGCAACAATGTGATGGGTAGGATAGGGTGCGGTTGGAACGGGACGGTCGCGGGTTCGGGAGCTGAATTCTTATCAAGCGAGGGGAATGGCTGGTGGGATCGCAGGCACTGAGGGGACGAATGGGCGGCGTGCTGCTGGTGTGCGGACTGTTGTGCCTGAGTGTGAATCGGGGAGTGGCAGCGGACCGACCGAACGTGCTGATGATTCTGGTGGATGATCTGAAGCCGGCCCTCGGGTGTTACGGGGATCAAGCCGCGAAGACGCCGCATCTGGATCGGTTTGCTGCAAGGGCGTTGCGGTTTGAGTTGGCCTACTGCAATCAGGCCGTGTGTGCGCCGTCGCGTTTTTCCCTGTTGCTGGGAGCCCATTCGACTCGTACAGGACTGTACCATCTTGGCAGTCAGCTGCGGACTCTGCATCCGACAGCGGTGACGCTGCCCCAGTATTTTGCGAAACATGGCTACCGAACTGAGTCACTGGGGAAAGTGTTTCATGTGGGTCATGGGAACGTGGGGGATCCTGAATCGTTTTCAGTACCGCATTTCAGTGAGCGAGTGATTGAGTATCTGGATGTGGCCAGCACGGGGGGCCAGTTGACTCGTGAGGAAGCTTTATTCACGAATCAGCGGTTAGGTGAGACCGGTCAGTTACCGCGCGGTGCGGCGTTTGAGTCGCCTGATGCAGCGGATGACGACTACGCGGACGGTCGAGTGGCAAAGGAGACGATTCTTCGATTACAAGCAGCGCGGGAGCGGCGTGAGGTCTCCGGGGTTCCGTTTTTCATGGTGGCGGGTTTCGTTCGACCGCATTTGCCATTCAGTGCCCCAAAGGCGTACTGGGATCGGCATGATCCCCGTCAGCTTCCGCAACCTGAGCGGGATCAATTTCCTGAGGGGGCGCCGGATGTGGCCGTTAAGCGGGGTGGAGAGATTGTGAACTACGCGCCGGTGCCTGTGAGCGGTGTGATAGATGACGAGCTGCAGCGGCAGTTGATTCATGGTTACTACGCCAGTACCAGCTACGTGGATGCTCAGATTGGAAGAGTCCTGGAGGAACTGGAGCGGTTGCAGCTGGACAGGAACACCATTGTGGTGATCTGGGGTGACCATGGATTTCATCTGGGGGATCTGGGGATCTGGACGAAGCACACCAACTATGAGCAGGCGAATCGGATTCCGCTGATGATTGCTGCGCCGGGTGTGACACGGGAAAACACAGTCACTCGTCAGTTAGCGGAAAGCGTGGACATTTATCCGACGCTGGCCGAGCTGGCGGGGTTGCCGATACCAGAAGTTCCGCAGGGGCTGGATGGAAAGAGTCTGGTGCCTGTACTGCGGGATCCGGAGCAGCGTGTGCGGGATCATGCGTATCATGTTTTTCCGAAATCGGTGCTGGGGCGTGCGATCCGTACGGAACGATATCGGCTGGTGGAATGGAAGCGTGTGGGGGAACCGGAATCGGCAGCGGTGTATGAGTTGTACGACTACGCGACGAGTCCGGTGGAAACGCGGAATCTGGCGTCAGAACAGCCGGAGCTGGTAGAACAGTTGAAGCAACGCCTGCGAGCGTATCCAGTGCTCCGGCGTCCCTGATCGCGCGGGCCACGCACCGGCGGCTGTCGTTGTTGTGGCGGGACTGTTGAGGATGATTCAGCGCGGAGCGAGTGTGAGTTCCTGCCAGGAATCAGTCCAGCGGGAGCGCACAGGCCTGCAGCAGCGTTCGCTGGACTGCCAGATCGTGTGATGGGGGGAAGTCGGACGCTTTTTCGCCGCGGAGGATTCGGGCCATGTCCGCGGCATCATCGACATAGCGCGTGTAGCGGGGAAGTGTGACGTCCTGTGTTCCGGCCACGAAGGTGTCACGGGGAGTGTCCAGAGTAATTCTGGCGGACGGCTGATCCAGTGGCTGGAGATGGAAGGTGCCAGCGGTGCCACAGACGGTCATATGGCGTCGGTTACCCCCGTCAATTTCCTGCGCAGTGGCTCTGACTGTGGCAAGAGCACCGGGATATTGCAGCACGGCGAGCATATTGTCGCTGAGGGCATCGTCAAGTGGTGCGGAGTGGCGCTGGAAAGCGGTGACGGAGGCGGGTTCTCCGAGGATATGGATGACGAGATCCATGACGTGGCAGCCAAGTTCAAACATGATGCCACCGGAGTACTGAGCGAGTTCGAGTCGATCAGCGGGGGGAACGACCTTGCTGATGACGGCCTGAACATCGAAGATTTGTCCGAGCCAGCCATGATTCAGAATGCGGCGAAGCAGTGTGATGCCCGGGTTATAGCGATACATGTAGCCCATCTGCAGGAGCAGATTTTTCTGTGTGGCGGAGGCGAGGATTGCGGAGAACTGAGGGAGTGATTCGCCAGCCGGTTTGTCGAGGTGCACATGTTTGCCTGCGGCGATGCAGGCTTCAGCGGCATTGAGGCTGTCACGGACTCGGGTTTCGACGAGGACGGCATCGAGCCCGGGAAGATTGAGGAGTTGTTCCTGCGACAGGGAGGGCAAATCCCGGAAAGCGGGCAGTGTCCGGGAGCGTTCGAGCAATTGGGGATCGGATTCGACGAAGCCGACGACTTCGTAATCCGGTGAGCTTCGATAGACGGACAGTTTGGTGGCGTGAGCATGTCCAACACCGATTTGCCCGATGCGAATTCTTTGAGGCGTGGGGGCGGCAGCGTGGACACCGGCGGACAATGGGCCGAGACTTGCTAAGGTGGAGGCCAGGAAGGACCGGCGCGGCAGAGACCCAGTGGTCACGGGGATACTCCGGAAAAGTAGGCAGAGGTTTCAGGGCTCGGTTTGACATGACCAGAGACGGGTTTGCCGCTGGGATAGCGAAACGGAGGCCATCCGAAAAATCGGAGTGGTTTTTGCTTGATTTTAGAGACGTGTCAGTCTGTTGAATTCGGGAGGTAAAATCCAGATCGCACGTTTCGGCGGAGCGAAACGCGACTATTCCAGGGATTGACGTTTCGCCATCGAAGGTTGCTGCGGGGCGTTTTGTGGGGGCGGCGTAATTGATTTGGGTGCGGGGGTTGGAACGTGGCCGCTATTTTCCGGACTTTCGACGTTTGGGGCCGGCTGAGGAGGGTGTGTTTTGTGGGTCTTCGAGGAGCGCGGGCAGGGGCAGGTAGTCGACGTCGAGGATCATTTTTTCTGTGAGGGCTTCGCGCAATTCTTTTTCGACAGGAGCGAGTTCGGCCTGACCGCTGAGGTTATTGAGTTCTGAGGGATCGGTCTGGAGGTCATACAATTCGTAGACGGGGCGGGGAGTTCGGAAGTAGGTATTCTGTAATGCGTCCGGGAGTTGGCTGGTGAGGTTGGCGGTCTGCATGGCCTTCCAGCCCGGATCACCTGCGGAGTCTACGGGGGAGTAGGGGACCCAGGGAGTGCAGTTGTAGATCAGCTTGTAGCGCTCGCTGCGAACGGCGCGTCCGAGATCGAAGCCGGCACTTGTAATATCCACGCGAACGGGGGCTCTGGATCCATGCGACCCGCGTTCCACAAATACGAATTTGCGGGGTGTGTGAGGTTCACCTTTGAGGAGTGGCAGTTGATTGAGTCCTGTCATTTCCGGGAGGGCAGGAACCTGTGCGGCGGCGAGCAGTGTGGGTGCGAGATCTTCGCCGCTGATCAGAGCATGGGATTCGGAACCGGGCTTGATGACTCCTGGCCAGCGCATGAGGAGTGGCACATTGGACCCCGGGTCATAGAGGGATCCTTTTCCATGGGGCAGTGCGGCGCCATTGTCTCCGCAGAAGACGATCAGAGTATTATCGAGTACCTCGCGTTGTTTGAGGACCTCGAGAACTTTGCCGATGGTGCGATCGAGTCGATTGATTTCGGCGAAGTAGTCGGCCAGTTGCTGACGGAGTTCCGGGAGATCGGGCCAGTGGGGTGGCAGGAGCAGTGACGCCGGATCAGGTCGGAGATCGGGTTCGGCCTTCCAGGGATGATGTGGATCGCTGAAGCTGGCCCACAGGAAAAAGGGTTTGTCCGCGGGCTTCAGATCGAGGAAGGAATTGATTTGGTTCGGGACATCGTCGTCTGCGCAGGTATTCAGGAAATCGACGCGGTCATCAAACGACTTCAGATCATGTTTTTCGTAGATCTGTCGGAGTGTCGGGGAAGAGTTGGAAGCGCCATCAAGGTGGAAGCTGCGACCGCAGATACCGGTGAAGTAGCCGGCTTCGGAGCGAAGCAGTTCGGGGAAGGAGACTTCGCTGCGAGGCAGTGGGGCGGAAAAGCGGGTCATACGTGCCGCGATGGCAGACTTCCCGGTCATCAGGCAGGCGCGCGAGGGTACGCATTGAGGGGCGCCGGTAAAGCAGCGATGGAACTTCATGCCTTCTGCGGCCAGTTGATCGAGCACAGGCGTCCTGACGCTGGAATTTCCGTAGGTGCTGAGAAAGGGGTAGCTGTGATCGTCACTGAGCAGCAGCAAAAGATTCGGTCTGGTGGGAGGCTGGTCAGCGCTGGCAGTGGGATTGGTGATGACAAAAAATGTGCTGAGCACAATCAGGGCAGAGCAGAGGCGGAAAGGGACACTGTTCCATGGTTTTGATTGTGGTTGCATGAGCGTGGTCTTTGTTCTCTGTGTGACCTGAGTGTTCCGGGTTAAGGACGTTCCTAGTTCAGGCGAGAATATCGTGGATGATATGTCCATGGACATCTGTGAGTCGGAAGTTTCGACCGGCGTGGTGCCACGTGAGTTGTTCGTGGTCAAATCCCATCAGGTGCAGCATGGTGGCATGGAGGTCATGGACATGGACGCGGTTTTCGACGGCGCGGTAGCCGAATTCGTCGGTGCTGCCCCAGGCCATTCCGCCTTTGACACCGCCGCCCGCCATCCAGACGGAGAAGCCATGATGATTGTGGTCACGACCGGTGGGAGTACCTCCTCCGATCGGCATTTCCACGGCGGGTGTACGTCCGAATTCGCCCCCGCAGAGCACCAGAGTTTCGTCGAGCAGTCCACGCTGTTCGAGGTCTGTCAGGAAGGCGGCGGTAGGGCCATCGATTTCCTGACCGAGTCGCCGATGTTCGCCGGCGATATTACCGTGAGAGTCCCACGGTTGAACGTCACCATGGTAGCACTGTACGACGCGTACACCGCGCTCGATCAGGCGTCGTGCAATCAGCAATTGTCGGCCATGGACAGTCGTAGTGTTATACAGCTCGTGCGTTGTTTTCGATTCGCGGGACAGGTCGAGAGCGTCGGTGGCTTCCATCTGCATCCGGTAGGCAAGTTCGAAGGACTGGATGCGTGCTTCCAGTTGCGCATCTTCCTGGCGTGATTGCTGATGTTGACGATTCAGGCGGGACAGCAGGTCGAGTTGCCGGCGCTGATCAGGCTGGGGCATGGAGGGGTTCTGGATATTGGCAATGAGTTCAGTGACCGAGGTTTTGCGGGTATCGAGATATGTGCCCTGATAGATACCGGGCAGAAAAGCGCTGCGCCAGTTTGAGGAGTCGGCGACGGGGAGACCGGGGCAGAGTGTGACGAACCCCGGGAGATTCTGGTTTTCGCAACCGAGACCATAGGTGAGCCACGAGCCATAGCTGGGGCGGGACAGGCGTTCGTCGCCAGTATTCATCAGCCGCATACTTTGTTCGTGGTTGGGGGTATTGGCATACATCGAGCGAATGACACAGATCCGGTCGGCGTGCCAGTTGGCAGTCTTCCGGAAGATTTCGCTGCACCACAGACCGCTGTCGCCGTACTGATCGAAGCGGAAGGGAGACGGCAGGGCGACACCGGTCTCGCGTTCGGTGGTCAGGTTGCCGAGGGGCAGTTTTTTGCCGCCCCATCTGGTCAGTTCCGGTTTGGGGTCCCATGTATCGACCTGCGAGGGGCCACCGTTCAGGTAGATATGAACGATATGTTTTGCGCGGGCCGTGTGTTGGGGGCTGCGAACGGCGAGTGGATTGGTGTCGGTGGGCGCGGCGGGCAGTAGCTGGGGCAGTGCCAGCAGTCCCAAACCGGTGCCAACGGATTGCAGCCACTGACGGCGGGAGGTGGTGAGAGAAGCTGGGAGGGATTGCATAGGTAACTCCGAAGTCAGCGGAGGACAGTCGAACCGCTTTATGATGTGCGGAAAGGGCAGGGAACGCCAGTGAAAATCGGCAGTTCGGGGTTCGTATTCTGAGGCGGAACCACCGGAGGTGCTGCTGGCGGGAGCCAACGAGCGGGGAAAACCGGGCAGACCACCGTTGATTAGTGCTGATGAACCGTGGTCAGGTCACCGCATTCAGGCCCCGGAGACCGCCTTGTCGAGGTACTCTGTCGGCGTGAGTTGGTGATCGACATCTGGCACATCTATGGCACTGTGTTGAGTGTAAAGCTTCGGGATCTGCCGTCTATCGACTGACCGTCTGAGAAATGGATGGTGCGAGGTTCGTGTGTCAGATTCCAGACGATCCGGGACTGGGTTGAGTTCTGGTTGAAGGTGGCAGCCCATGGAGTGTCTGCGCTGGCCTGGCAATTCAGAGTTCCGAGTTGCTGAAACATGGAGATCCAGGCGAACGTCGCGGCTCGTGAATTACCAGCTTCGGGCTGAAAATCTGCGGGTCGCTGGTGCCACAAATCAGCAGCGTCCCCGGGATCACTGAACGCGCGATACATCCACATCAGATCAGCCCAGCGGTCGAATCTGTGGCCATCGTTTCCATCACGAGCGGCATTTTCCCGAATCAGTGCTGCAAAGTTTCTCTGTGGATATTCCGGGTGTCGGCCAAGGTAGAGAGACGCTGAGGTGAAGGGCAGGAAATTGATCCCGTGGACCTCTTCGGGATTGTCTGAAAACCATGTCCCGTTGGCCCCTTTGCCGCCCCAGACCATAGTGACCACAGCAGGTGGATAGGTGTCCGGAAACAGTTCATCGTGCACATCGAACCAGTAATCGTCGATGGCTGCGGATTCCACGGCCAGCATCCATGCTCCGAGGCTGCGCAGATCCGGATCCTGCAACGCTTCCCCCAGCAGGAGAATCCCGAACCAGGCATTGATGGCTTCACTGGAGGATTCATTGTTGTTGCCGTCGCCGAATCGTGCATGTCCACTGGCCCATGAGTGCCCGGCATAGGGGTCGAAGCAGCGCAGGAACGGAAACATGGGATCTTTGCGATCCGTGGAAGCGATGTCGCGGACCAGCAGCATCAGACACTGTTTCCAGCGCTGGCCCCACGCGGGATCCTGCAGTGACAGGCGAGCGGCAGCGTGCAGGAAGTATCCGTAATGAAAATGGTGATCATTCAGCTGATCATCACTGCCATAGCTGGCTGGCAGTCCGATCAGCGACCCCCAGTTCGGGTCCCACGCAAACAGTGACTCAGCAGGTTGCTTCACATTGCCGGAAGCGTCGTGAGCGGTGAGAAAGTCTTCCAGCACAGTGCGTAGTCGCCGTTGGCATTCCGCAGCCAGTTGCGGTTGTCCGGCCTGTTCCGCAAGTGGCAGCAGCGTCGCCCATTTGCCCAGTTGCTTACCGAGCCAGTAGGTGTCGCCCTTCAGTTGAGGGGCTTCCGCCAGATCAGCCTGCAGCAGTGGGACAATTTCCTCGCGGGCAGTATCGTTCAGCAGTGGCAGAGCCGGTAGTAACGGCGGTAGTCGGTGAGTGGTCTGAAAGCTGTTCCCCTGCAGAACCTTCAAGGGTCCTCGAATGGAGGCGTACTGCAGATTGGAAAGCGCAGCGGTTGTGTGTCGCCATTGGTGAGGATAGAGGCACAGGATGGTACTGGGTTCATTGCCTTCCCAGGTACGAGTCGTGACCGTGAAGGTTGTATGGACCTGATTCTGTGCTGGCTGATACTCCCACTCGACTCGTGAATCAATGACGTGCGTGGCGGCGTGCTTTAACAGCATTTGCAGCGATTCGGGTCGTTCATCCGGGATGGCTGCAATGGTGAACCATGGTTTTCCACCGGTTTCCGGGATCAGTCGAGTTGTGCCTGTTCCGGTCCAGGTGGATCCGGAAGGGGCGACCAGTGCATAGCGCCGGTTGTGAACTCTGACGACAAGGATATGGGGGGCGGGGCTGGTCTCTTCGATGAGGGGAGGCGTGGTGAATGTGATTGCCGGATGACCGCCTTCACAGACTGCGTAGACAAAGGGCGAGCCGTGCCCAAAGGTCAGCAGCAGCGAGTGAGGACCCTGCTGCATTCGAGTGGTAACGAACCAGTCACTGTAAGATTCGACGACTGCTGTCGGAAAGGATTCCACGGCAGCATGCCCAAGAATCAGATCGCTGCCGGGGCCGCCGATGTGGCCAAAGATGGCCGCCTGATTAGCAGTGATCACGGGACCAGGATAAGAAATCTGCAGTCCTTGCGGCACAGCCTGCACGGCCAGTGGATGCGGATACATAGCGTCGGAAAGAGGTGCCCATGCGAGGGAGCTCCACCAGTCATTGGTTGGCATGGCTCCCTGCAGCCCCGGGCTGCGATAGATTTGCGACTGTGGCGCTCGGCTATCCGGTGGCAGGCCGATGAGCCACGATCCTGATCCGGAATCGGCGCGCTCAACCTGCTGGGCGGTTGCTGTTGATGGAAACTCAGTGCAGCTCAGCAGGATCAGCAGAGAGAGGAGGGCAGAGTGGCTGATGGCTGGCAATGGACGAGAGATCATGTTCAGTTTTTCAGAAGACGGCCTGGTCACGTCTGTGCAGGCGGGCTTTGCTTTCGGCAGGAATCACGCGGACCGGGAATTCTGAGTGCACAACCTGCGCTCAGTCGATAAACATCAGCTCATTGCTCATCAGCAGCACCTGAGCCAGGGATTCGAGGGAGTTTTCGGTGAGAAACGACGTGAAATCGGCCGCCTCGAGTGGTGACGGGGCACGGCCCCACGTGATGTGGCAGAGTCTGTCGACGGTGGCTTCCGGGGTTTCTGCCTGACTGCGGGCGGCGAGGGCCTGAGCACGTTTCAGCATGAACGTGGAGTTCAGTGCAAACAGTGCCTGCTGGGGGACAGTGGTCATGGATCGACGTGGTGTGGACGTATCCGCATTTGCAAAGTCAAAAGTCTGAACCATCGCGGGGATATTCTGACGTTCAACAAAAGCGTAGACCGTCCGGCGGATATTGGCTTCGTCGGTGATGTTGACAGGGCGACCGCCCATGGTCACATCCAGTTCTCCCGAGATGCTGAGCAGGGAATCCCGCATCTGTTCAAAATCCAGCCGCCTGCGATTCGCTCGCCAGTAGAGGGTGTTATTCGGGTCCTGCTCTGCCTGAGTCTTCATGGCAGGAGTGTCGGGCAGTGTTGAGCTGCGCTGCCAGGTTTGTGAGGTCATGATCAGTTCATGGAGGGGTTTAATTTTCCACTCGTGGCGAATGAGATAATCGGCAAGGAAGTCCAGCAGTTCGGCGTGCAATGGCGGCTTCGTCTGCAGTCCAAAGTCACCGGGGTTATCCACAAGTGATTCACCAAAGTGATGCATCCAGATTCGATTGACCCAGACTCGCGCGGTGAGTGGGTTTTTCGGAGAGGCGATGGCGTTAGCAAGGTCCAGTCGTCCGCCCCCATCGGGGAAGGGCTGAGGTTCGGACTGGCTGAGTGCATTCAGAAATCGGCGAGGAACGGGTGTTCCACGCAGCGAGGGATCACCACGCTGGAAAATGACGGGATCGCAAAGCACATCGGAATCGACAACGGTCATGGCTCGTGGCGCGGCACCGGGATGACGCACGGCGATGGCGTCAAGTTCTGCAACCAGCCCGCGAAAGGCATCGCCTGGAGTGCGATCGAGGTAGAAAACGACATCCTGCTGCGGGAACCAGACCGGACCATCCTTCTCGGTCAGGAGTGCAGCAATCTGGTCGCCGGGTGTGGTTGTCGTTTTCCAGACATCATGAATGATTGTGCCATAGGCACGAGCGATTTCGGCGGGTGTTGTGGGGCGAGCAGCGACAAGTCCCTGAATAATCCGCTGGTCGATACCTCGGGAGATCCATTCATCGGGTTTGAGTGTGGGATCCAGCATGAGATCATGCCACGGACCGAAGACAGGATCATCCGGGAAGGCTCTGCGCGCAATTGTCTGCCGCCAGCGTTTCGTGATTTGTGGGCGGAGCTGATCGGGAACCAGTGACAGAAAAAAGATCGCGGTTTCCGAGACATCAGGGGGCGTCGTGGCAACCTGCACGAGGTAGTCGGGGGTCCGTTCTCTGGCGATCTTCAGGGTCGATTCGTAGTGCTGGCGTTCCTGTTCATTGACTTGTTTGAGTTTCGCTGCGAATTCCTGTTCGAACGCTTGTCCGTCAGGTGAAACGGCACCGATGCGGGGGCGGTCCAGTGGTTCGATACTGCTGGCAAACACACCGTACAGGGAATAGTAGTCGGCCGTTGGAACGGGGTCGAATTTGTGGTCATGGCAGCGAGCACAGGCCAGTGTGAGTCCCAGGAAACCGCGTCCTGTGACATCGATCTGGTCATCGATGACATCGTGGCGGTTGCGATCAAACATGCGTCCCAGCGTCAGTAATCCAAGTGCCGCCAGTTCAGGGGCATCCGGCGCAAGTCCAAGTCGGTCGGCAGCAAGTTGTTCGCGGATGAACTGATCGTAGGGCTTGTCGGCATTGAAAGCGTTGATGACATAGTCGCGATAGGTCCAGGCAAAGGGACGAACTCGGGCATCGCCATACATGAGCACGCCGTCCTTCGCGTCGGAGTAGCGCGCGATATCCAGCCAGTGTCGGCCCCAGCGTTCGCCGTATCGGGGGGAATTGAGCAGCGCGCGAATCAGATCGGGATACTGTTCACGCTGAGTCTGCAGTTGTTCGCTGGTGGGAGGTAAGCCGGTCAGGTCAAGGGCTGCGCGACGGATGAGTGTCGTCAGGTCTGCGGATTCGGTGGGAATGAAGCCGCGTTGTCGGAGTTTTTCATTGATCAGCGCATCGATCGGATGAGTGCTGCCATCCAGTTGTGGAGGAGTCAGGGGCTGAAAAGCCCAGTGTGTGCGTGCTGCTGTGTCGATGCTGGTCACGACTTTTTCACCGGTGCGCGGATCGTGAGCCCCCTGTCGAATCCAGGTGGCAAGATCCTGTTGTTGAGCGGGCGACAATTTTCCACCAGCATCTGCTGGTGGCATCTGCAGATCCTCGTTCTGGTACGAAACGACGCGCATCAGAAGACTGGAAGCGGGATCTCCGGGAACAATCGCCGGGCCGCGTTCGCCACCGCGTTCCCAGCCACTGCGTGAATCCAGTCGCAGTCCTCCGGCCGCTTCATCGGGTCCATGACACTGATAGCAGTGCTGAACCAGCAGGGGGCGAATGCGATTTTCGAAGAACACGAGTTGATCGTCGGCTGTTGCAGAGCGCACGAGACAGGTGGTGTGCACATGGAGCAGCAGGAGCGGCAGAACGTAGGTCAGGTGTCTCATCACTGCGGTTTTCCGATCGGTCTGAACCGGGATGTGTGCGGGGATCGTCGAGCGAGATTCGGGCTGGTGCAGCGTAGAACAGGATTGCTGCGGGGCAGGGCGGATCGTCAGGTCTGAACACTCCGGACTGTACCGGGACCTCATCAGTATGACGTGGTGAACGGGGGGAATGGAAGTCGTTGGCGTTCAGAAAAGGGTGAAGGAGCGAATAGGGCCGGGGCAGAAAAGGGGTCAGGAACCAATAGCCAAATGGCCCGAAGGGTGCTCCGCACTATTGGTTCCTGACCCCTTTTCTGCCCCCTGGTGGAGAACTTCGGCAGAATCGGCGAATTTTTCGCGAGTGATGAGAATGCAGTTGAGCACATTCTGAAAACACTGAAGGAGCCATCTTCAGGGGGATGCCTACCGCGGGTAATGTCCCACACGCGAGAGTCTTTCCTGGCAGCGGTCTCAGGACCGAGCGGGAGACTTCGTGGAATTGCCACATTCAGCCTTCAGCCGTCGTGATTTTCCCGGAGCGGATTTTGGGTGCTGCAGAGCTGGAATGTGACTGACTTTGTATTTGCCGGAGCCTGTGAGTTCATGAGACGACTTCTCTTCACGATTCTGCCACTGCTGTCTGTCATGAATGCTGGCATGGTCGCCGCACAGAATCCGTTTTATGAGTGCGAACCGGTGGTGGAGTGCGAACCGGTGGAG
>CAIYBH010000489.1 GCA_903924405.1 uncultured Planctomycetaceae bacterium
ACGCTCCGCGAGGAACCAGCATCCACCCCTGAGCCAGCAAGCCCAGCAGCGATTCTGCCACAAAGCCCGCCCCCAGCTCCGTCAGCGGTTGCCGCCCCCGACAGAGCCAGTGCCCCCCCGACGATGCCTGCAGCCAGACGGGCGGGCGCGTTCCCGCCGCAGGGTCAATCAGCCAGAACGGCATCTCAAATCCATCATGATCCAGACGCAGATTCGGAAAGGGATTGGCCTCGTTGCGAATGCCGTGCTCCTGCCGGTATCGATCCAGCACTTCGTTGTAGCAGTTATGAAACTCACGCGCCCGCTCCAGCAACTGCGAAAACAAACGCAGCATTTCCGGCAGTCGACAAAGTCGGGAAAAAGGAACTTCCAGCAACCCCCGGCCAATCCCCGCCGCCTGCCGCATCACCGTATTTGCCACCACAGCAGAACTGTCGCCGAACGCAGCGTACCTTGATCCTGCGGCTGCCACGCGCCCCGCCACTTCCGGTAACCCGGATTCCAGCAACGCCCGCTCAGCACGAGCAAACACCGCGGCAAGTTCAGACTGTGAGACCAACTGACTCGTCAGATACAAACCAGGCTGGCGTGATAACGAAACACGCTCCGTGCGCCGGCGAACTACGGCCGACGGCGATGTTGTTCCCTCGGCCACCGGGATCTCAAACGCCCCCGCATCCCCCTCGTCCGTGTCAATCAGAACCGCGATGCCATGCAACTCGCGGGAACGAATGAATTGCTCCGTCGTTTCATATTTCCACGTCAGACCCGCGTGAAATATGACAGGCTGGTGCCCCGTCATCACAATGGGAATCGGTGCGTGCACACCCGTCTCAGTGACGGCCTCAGGAGGCGAAAAGCCGTGCTTCTCAGCCACCGTCCACAAAAAACGCTGATAGTCAGCCGCAATTCTCAGAAGTGAAATCCGGGCGATGCTGCGCAATGAGGCCAGCGATTCTGAAGCCGGACGCCACAGCGCACATGGCCACTGCGTCAGCGGAGGTGTTGTCACGGTTCGTTCATAGGACGTCAATGGGGACATAGGCAGGATTGCTCAGAGCTCCCGGCTCGGAAATTGAGAATGATTCACTGACCGCGTTTGCAGAAAAAACGGGGCCTACGCATTAGGGCGCTGCAGACGTTCAGGATAGACTGCGGCGCCCTGGAGTCCAACCCCCTGACAGAAGATGCCGGATTGAGCCGGATCATGGATCGAAATTCTCTGGACAATTCTCGTGTTGCACCCGCAGCACCCGCAACCAGCGTCGCCTTATCGGGTGCGACGGGGGATTCGCTGACGTTTCCCCTGCCACTCTCCCCTTTCGAAGACTACATGCTGACGGATGACCGTGCATCACATCCCATGGTCATTGTGATGCTGGTTGACGTCAGGGGAAGCCTGAATGAGCAGGAGTTTCGAGAATCCGTGCGCGAAGTGCTGCACGCACATCCCCTGCTGCGCTGCCGAATCGAATCCATTCATGGATGCAACGTCTGGATTCCCTGCGAAACCACGCCGGACCCGGTCCAGTGGGAGATCCTCACCACAGGTCGTCCCGAGGAACGTTTTCCCGAAGTCTGCCCACTGAATGTCAGGGCAGGGCAGGGCCTTCGTATTCATGTCTATCGCGGTGAGCACAACGCGCGCGTAATCCTCGAACTGCACCACTGCTGCTGCGACGGTATCGCCGCGGTCCAGCTCATCGGTGAGCTGTTTGCTCGCTACGGACAAAAGTCCGCCCCGGCCGCCAGTCTGCAGCCGGAGTTCGCTGAGCCCGATGCGAATCTTCTCCCACTAAGAACTGAGACACCAACCGAAAACAAAGCGGCACCACCAGCCAGACGCTCCCTCACCCGACTCTGCGGGAAAATCGGCCGGCTGCTGCTGCGACGCCCCAGTCGACTGGCCGACTCCAGACAGCGCGCCGCGCATGCAGCCACCGGCTCCACCTTTCAGCCTCATCGGCAGTCCATTTTCTTTCGGACGCTGTCACGCGACGCCTATCGAGCCATCCGGGGCGTGGTGGTTCGACACCGCGTTACATTCAACGACTTGCTGTTGCGGGAAATGCTCCTGCATGTTCGAGACTGGAACTCAACAGCCGGCATTGCAACTCCCGCATCGTGGGTGCGTATTGCTGTGCCAATCAGCATGCGGTCTCCCATGCATGCCGACATACCAGCCTGCAATCTTGTCAGCTATGCACTCGTCACCCATCGCATGCAGGAATGCAACCAGCCCGAAAATCTGTTGCGGGTGATCCACGAGAAGACGTCCAGCCTGCTGTCCGGTCGAGAAGGCCTGATCGCCCTGAGACTGTTTGCACTGCTCAGACGCATCCCCGGAGCAATGCGGTGCTTCCTGTCACAATGGGCCTGTGCCGGCAGCCTCGTGCTGGCCAATGTCGGTGATGTCCGGCGGCGATTTCGAGGACGCTTTCCGCTCGAGGATGGAAAATGGATTGCCGGAAACGTGATTGTCGATCGCATCGCAGGCGTCTCACCTGTTCGGCCGGAAACACTCGTCGCGCTCGCCGTGGCGGAGTACGCCGGGGAGGTTACGATCAGCCTGAAAACTGACGGTTCTGTGATCAGCCGCGAGGACTCAGAGCGGTTTCTTGACGAATTCCTTGACCGCCTGCTTTCACAGATCCCTGCCACTGAATCTCAGCCAGCAACAGTCAGCAACAGCCCTGCGGGCTCCGCCGGATCTCAGTGATTTCGAGGTATCTTTTTTGCCGGCTGTGACGTGGCCGCCTTTGCGGGCCCCTTTGCAGGCGCTTTTGCAGGCGCCTTCAAACTGCGGGAAACAACGGGGGACGCAGACACTGGCGGCACATCAGGCCGAGCCGGGTCAGCGATACCAAACATCGTCAGGAGCTCTTCCAGAATGGCGGCCCCATCGTCATCTGATGACTCCAGTGGCCAGTAAGCATCATGCTGGTCCACAACTCGCAAATGGCCGCCATGCAGATGCGACAACATCCGAATCAGCTTCCCGTTTCGATATCGCGACACGGCATAGCCATTTTCCAGACGAATATTCTCCACATGCCACGCCAGTGCCCGCAGGTTCAGCTCCCGCATCTGCAGCATTCGACGCGCGGCCGTTGGAATCGGCCCGAAACGATCTCTCAACTCTGATTCCAGCTCAAACAGCTGCTCAAGAGTGTTGCACTGGGACAGTCGCCGGTAAATCTCGATCTTCTGCTTCTGATCCGCAACATATTTGTCCGGAATGAAGGCTGAAACCGGCAGGTCAATCCGACAATGTCGCTGATAACGCAGTGGTTCTTTTTTCAGCGAACGAACCGCGTTTTCCAGTAGCTGGCAATACAGCTCATACCCGACGGCGGCGATGTTGCCACTCTGCTCCGTTCCCAGAATATTGCCCGCCCCCCGGATTTCCAGGTCCCGCATGGCAATGCGAAATCCCGCTCCCAGCTCACTGTACTCTTCAATCGCCCTCAGTCGCCGTGACGCCTTGGTCGTCATCACGCGTCCTTCTTCCAGCAACAGATAACAGTACGCACGGTGGCGATTTCTTCCAACACGTCCTCGTAACTGATGCAGATCCGCCAGGCCGTAAATGTCCGCCTGATGAATAAACATGGTGTTCGCATTGGGAATATCCAGGCCACTTTCGATGATGGTCGTGGCCAGCAGAATGTCGGCCTTCCCTGTCACGAATTCCATCATCGACTGCTCCAGCAGATCCTCATGCATCTGCCCATGTGCGATGGTGATGCTGGCTTCCGGAACAATTCTCTTCAGACGCTCAGCCAGTTCTTCAATATCGTGCACTCGATTGTGCACAAAATAAACCTGCCCTCCGCGATTCAATTCCCGAACAATCGCACTGCGAACGAGCGATTCATCAAAACGACCAACCCTCGTTTCAATCGGCATTCGATCACGCGGCGGCGTCGTCAGGCTGCTGATGTCACGAATTCCCAGCAGGGACATATGCAGAGTTCTGGGAATCGGTGTTGCGGTCAGCGTCAGGACATCCACCTCAGCTCGCAGTGTCTTCAGTCGCTCCTTCACCTTCACGCCGAACTTCTGCTCCTCATCGATGACAAGCAACCCGAGATCGGGGAACTTGACATCTTTGGAAACAAGGCGATGAGTCCCGATCAGAATGTCAACCTTTCCCTCCTGCAGCTTTTTCAGGATCTCCGTCTGCTCTGCATCCGTTCGAAAACGGGACAGCATTTCGACGGTGACCGGAAACTCCGCCATCCGCTGACTGAACGTGCGATAGTGCTGCTCGGCCAGTACAGTTGTCGGTACCAGCACAGCAACCTGACGCCCGTTATCAACCGCCTTGAATACCGCCCGCATGGCAACTTCCGTCTTGCCAAAGCCGACATCACCGCAGATCAGGCGGTCCATTGGCCGCGTGTTTTCCATGTCGCCTTTCAGATCAGAAATAGCGGACACCTGATCGGGCGTTTCGGTGTAGGGGAACGCTTTTTCAAATTCCTGCTGCAGATGACTGTCCGCACGACACTGCAGGCCGGGACGCGAGGCTCGCTCGGCCTGCAGCTTGAGCATATCCGTGGCCATGTCGGAAATCGCCTCGGCCACCTGCTCTTTCTTCCGCAACCACGACGTGCCGCCGTATTTCGTCAGCTCCGGTGTTGTCTTTGCCGGCCCGATATACTTCTGCACCAGATGAATCAGCGAAACCGGCACGTAAACCGTCACGCCGTCGCGAAATTCAAGGAGCAAATGCTCCTCCTGCGCTCCTTCAGCACTCACCACCGAGATGCCGCGGTACCGAGCAATCCCGTGAGCGACATGGACCACGAGATCTCCGTCTCGCAAATCCAGAAAGCTGTCAATCGCCCTCGAATCATTCTGACGCCGACGCGTTGTGCTGCGCACCGGCGTCCGCGAAAACAATTCACTGTCGCTGATCACCACCAGCCGATGAGCCGGGATTCGAAAGCCCTGCCGAAGCCGCCCGGTCACCACATGAACGCGAGCTGCTAACTGCGTCCCATGTTGACCGTCTGTTTCTGCAATCAACTCCTTCAGCCGCTCCAGCTCGCCCTCGTTGTGACAACACAACAGGACGTGCTCGTCGCCCTCCAGCAGTTCAGACAATTCCACAAACGCATCACGACGACTGCCCGATAGCCGCTCAACCGGTTCAATACTCAGATGGCAGGAAACCTCATACCCGTCCGCCCCCAGCCCGTCCACAGTGACCGAAGGAAAGCTCGTCAGCCGAGCCAGTGTCGCATCCACGCCAAACATGCCGACGGGATTCGACAGTCGCTGCAGATAGAGTCGCCCCTCCGTCACCGCCTGCTGCAAATCCGAGAAAACGACGACGCTTTCCGCCGGTAACGAATCCAGCAGGCTCTCAGTCGCCTGCCCGAAAGCAGAACTCACGGACACAACAGAGCCTCGATCGGTCTCGGCAGCCCCCTTTGGCCCAGTCACTGTCATTGTCAGTGAAAGCGACTGCAAATCTGCCAGCCGCCGCTGCGACTCTGCATCGAACGCTCGAATCGATTCAATTTCGTCCCCAAACAGCTCAATACGAACCGGGTCAGATTCCGTCGCGGGAAATAAATCCAGAATCCCGCCATGAATGCAGAATTCACCCGGCATCTCCACCGCCGTCACACGTTCAAATCCGTGAGCCATCAGCCAGTCGCTGAAGTCACTCAGTGACAGTTCGTCGCCGGTATGCAAAGTCCGAGTCGAGTTTCGGATCGATTCCCGCGTCGGTACGGGCTGCAACAATGCCGGCAAACTGGTAACAACCACCGGTAATGCGCGATCCGCGGCGGATAGCCGACGAATGACCTTCAATCTGCCGGCCGCTACCGTATCCCCCGCCTGATCCGCATCAGGCAAACTCTCCCACGCCGGAAAATAAACTACCGGGTGTGACGTCAGACTGGATAACTCGTCCGCAAATTCCTCCGCGTCCCGAAGCGTCGGCTGAATCACCAGCGTGGCAGCCCGAGGTCGCGCGGCGATGATTGCAGCAATGCTGATCGCGCGCGATGATCCCCACGCACCGTCTATTGCAGCACTACGCCCGGATTGAAGTGCCCTGAGCACCTTTTCAAATCCGGGTAACGAGCCCAGCACGGTCGTCAGTTCGCTGAAACTGGCAGGAACAGTGTTTACGGATCGAGTCATGACAGCTCGATTCTAGTAACTTTCCCGAGCAGAACCAGTGGTTTTCCGCCATTCAGGTGTCCGCGGACGCCTTCCACCTGCCGGACGGCCCTGACGCCAGCTTCCCGCGACTTCGGCCAGCTCAGCCCCGCACTAGGCGAATACTGCCCAGGCCACAACCAGAGCTTCACACCAAACCTCAACCTGTGGGGAATCGTACCGGGGCTGATCAATGGTGGTCACGGTGATCAGGAATTCCCGCCTGCCTACGCAACTGCTGATCAAGGCTCAAAAGCTGCTGCAGTTCCTGATGTCGCAGCTGATCCCGAGACGACAGTGGAAGACCCAGGGATTGCTGCAGAACAACGATACTTCCCATCAACACCCCGCGCTGGATTCCCTCTTCTCGCCCCTCTTCTCGCCCCTGCTCTCGACCCTCTTCTCGCCCCTGCTCCACCCATTGCTCTGCAAGTGTTGGCATCATTGTCTCCCTGCTGCTGGAAAATACCTTACCAACTCCAGTTGCCAAACCTCCACAGAAACTCGGTCGATGTCGCTTCCACGACACTCCAGAGTCGGCTTTATGGAAGCTGAACACGGTCGTTGCGTGCCCCACAATCTTTCCTCGCACCTGTACATGAACAGCGCGATACGGAAGAACTTCGCCTGAGCATCCAACTACGAACGGCGTCTCCGTAGTGCGATGGGATCGCTAAGCACAAACCTGTGCCGAGTTTACTCCGCGACGTCTAACAATCGATTGGGCAAACGCAACTGCTCACGCAACTGCCGCTCAAGGTTTACCAGTTGCTCCAGCTCCTGATGTTGCAGCTGATCCCGGGACGACGGTGGAAGACCCAGGGATTGCTGCAGAACAAGGATACTTCCCATCAACACCCCGCGCTGGATTCCCTCTTCTCGACCCTCTTCTCGACCCTCTTCTCGCCCTTCCTCTCGCCCCTGCTGCACCCATTGCTCTGCAAGTGTTGGCATCACTGTCTCCCTGCTGCTGGAAAATACCCTTGTCAACTCCTGCTGCAACACCTCCGCCGAAACTCGGTCTGTGCCGCTCACAAGATAATTCAGAATCAGATTCATGGACTCTGAACAAGGTGACTGACCTGGTGTCACCAATCGCTCAAGAATGACACGAAGGCGATCCACAATCTCCGCACGCAGTATATATTTAAAGACCAGAATTTTGGCACAAAAAATTGCATCTCCGAAAAATTCCGTGTCCGCTATTTGACCGAGGTCCATGATTTGCATTGAAAAATCGGGGATAAATGGCTCCAGTGGTGCCGGTACAGGGATTAATTGCCTGAGCGATCCCGGGGCATTCCATGGACTGGCACCATGATACACAACAATCGGAATGACACAGCACAGCTCACGCTGATCCCGCAGTCGCTGTTCATTGATCTTCACGATGTACCGAAGCACCTGAAACACCGTCAGCCGATCCGCCGCACTTTTGTGCTCAAACAGCAAATAGATTGCGGCTTCAGAACCATCCGCCAGGCACGTGCGAAACAGCAGGTCCGAATGCGCCTGCCTGAGCTGCTCGTCAACAAAAGACGCAGACGAGGCTTCCAGGGTGCTGAGATCCAGGCACTGCCGCAGGTCCGGCGGCAGCGTCGACAACAGGAAGTTGCGGGCGTTCTCCTGTTGCCCGAAGACCGTCTTGAAAAACCCATCATGCGAGTTGGATGAAGGAAGGCTTGCCATACCTCCATTCTGGTGTCTCTAACACTCGCCAATGCCGGGAAATTTACAAACCACCTGTAATTCTACGTTCCCAAATCTCAACACAGCGGAAATACCTGCCCGAACAGCCTCTAAACACCCCTCGAAATACGTCCTCACTCCCGATCACAAATCTGCCGGCTCTCTGACAGTCCTCACCACTCGCTGTGCCCTTCTGTCGGCCACTTCAACAGAAAAACCGCTCGACTTGCATCGAGCGGTCTCTGGAATTCTGCGTGCCTGTCGTCAGGGCTCTGACAATGACCTGCCACCAATCCCGTCAGCTGACGGTTGGAAGCAACGTCAAGGCAACAGCACACCGTTGATCTGCACCTGGCCAATGTTGGATCCCGGCGGAATAATCAACGGCAACTCAATCACACCATTCCCGTTGACACCATTCGAAATCACCTGCATCTGGTTACCAAGGCCACCAAGCCGGACTGGACCATTGACCGGAGTAATCACGATACCACGCTCGTTGGCCGTCCCAAGGTCTCGGAAGTTGACCAGATTATTATTGAACAGGAAGCTCGCTCCGTTTCCGGATCTTCGAATTTCAATGCCCGTACCACCGTCCGATTCCATGGTGATTTGATTATTCGCAAATGTGGCCTGCTGCAGCCTCGATCCCACTGTTGGTGGAAGCACAAAGTACATCGCTGTCGGGGTGGCACCGGAAACATTGAAGATGTTGTTGGCAATTCGGAAGACACCTTCCGGATCACCCATGTTGTAGTCACCCAGCAACTCGACACTGGTCGCCCCATTGCTGGTCCCGAGCTCGTTCACGAAGAATCGGTTGCCCTGAATCGAGAGTTCGGTCAGGTCTGTCGTGGACGAGTTGGAGAACGCAAACCCCATCTGATCCACTGCCGCTCGCATGTCGAAGTCATTGCCGTCGACAAGAATTCTCGCCGGCCCGTTCCAGTCCATGTACACGCCATCATCCAGCAGCGGCCGAGTATCAAACGGTGCCGCTGTACCAGGATCCGTCGTGTCATTCACTTCCAGCCGATTATTGTAAATGTTGGTCCGAATCGCCGCACCAGCCGCACTGGCCGTCTGCAGAATCCGAATCGCATCATGCTGGTTTGAGGTGATATCCGAGTTCTGGATCAACACTTCAAAAGGACGCTCCGCCCGATCATAGGTATTCACAGCGTCAACGTCATCAAGTGGTGTTGTGTACCGGGCAAGGATTGTGTCGTAGCCGACCGCTGCGTCGTCGCCATTGTTGTCAAAGATCGAGTTGTTTACCTGCAGACCCATCAGATCCACAGCATGAATTCCCCGAATATCCGAGTCGTTGACCAGCGAGTAATCCATCAGGAAGTACTGCTCGTTACGATCATTCACAACAATCACATTCCCGGTAGAGTCCTTCCAGGACTCGGTATTGATCACACGCACACCAAACTCGTTGTCACTCAGGATCATCTCGCGAATCTCAACCTGTCCGGCATTGGACAGGAAAATCCCCGCGGCGTCATCGTTGTCAAGACCATCGCCCTTTGCACCAATAATCGTCCCGCCGGCTCCCGCCGTCGTGCCTGCTGCCGTCGGTCGCACAAAGAATGTACGCCCCTCATCCGAGTTCGTGTTCACCAGCCGAATCCCGTAGTCCGGAGAATCTGTGCTGTTCACTTCACCCAGAGTCATCGTCACGCCACTGTTTTCGATATCGACAGCGGTTTCGTTTGTCGAGGTAATCACCCCGTCGTCGCTGCGAATCAATCGATTGTTCAACCCGAAGAATCCGGTCCCGTCAACCGCGGTCACGTCCATGTCCACGAAGTTGATCAGCCCTGTGTTGTTCTGCACATCAATACCAGCTCCGCCACCCGGATTGCCGGTTGCATCAATGACCGTGGCCTCACCAAAGGAGACCACGCCGCTGTTCCCCGCCAGCTCAATGGCCGCCGATGTTGACAACAGCTCATTGGAAACCTGGGCCAGCCGTCGTGGCGTTGTCACGCCGAATTCCACCGATCCTGACGACCCCGTTACCGAGATCCCCTCGACAGCTCGATTGATCACCCGGGTTTCACCCCGGAAATCCACGCGACCACTCTCGCCGGACACCAGAATCGACTCCTGGTCCGCACCGTTGATCGTCGTGACTCCCAGAGTGCGGAACGTACTGCCATCCGCGTTCCCCGAGATCAGCAAGCCATTTCCGTTCGTACGCTCCGCGGACCCGGTTGCGACCGCCGTTGAGGTGACGGTCAGACTGTCCGCGAATTCAACCAGGTTCCCCGCTCGGTTCCCCGCCACCATCACACCGGCAGCAGTGGATGTTCCCAGCTGATCCACAAGAGTCACCTCGTCCGCAAATGTCACGGACCCCGATGACCCTCCGATTTCGATCCCCCCAGCCTGACGGTCAACGATCGAAATGTCCGTGTTGAAAGTGGCACGACCGCTCAAACCATCGACCAGAATCGCCTGCTGTGTACTTCCCGTTACAGTCATGGCTGCTACCAGCGGATTGGAACGGGTGAAGTTGTAATCGCCGGCACTGTTTTCAATGAGCACCGCGTTTGCCACAGCGTTTGTGGATGTCAGATTATCAATCGATGCCGATCCACCAGTATTGTTGCGGATGATCACACCCTGACCACCGTTGTCGGTGACAGACGATCGCGTCATCGTAAACCGACCGCCACTCATGTTCTCAACCAGCAACGCGGCTTCAGCAGAACTGTTTTCAATCGATCCGAACAGGAAGTTGTCCGTCGAAGAAAATGTCATGATCCCATTACCGCCGTTGACATGCAGCAGCGGACCACTGGCCCCCGCAGCAGAGACGAGTGTGGTATTGGAGAGCGTTGTGTTGCCAGATGTGTTCTGCAGCAGAATCGCAGAGGTTCCAGCACCGGAAATTCGTACATCGTTCACCACGGCACCCTCAGCGCCGTTACTGAAAATCCCGTTCACTGTCGGATTTGTGATCGTAAAACCGGAAAACTGACTGCCGTCGGCCAGCACTACGGCATTACCGATGGAATTTGCAATGTCAGGTCGAGCCAGCGTGGGCGACGCCGCAAACGTCGGCGACTGCGGCAATTCCACATTCAACAACTGACCAGCCGCCCGCACAGTCACAAAGTTCTGAGTCGATCGGCCGGCAACCACCTGACCTTCGCCAATCAACTGCTGGTTGGGGGCCAGATTCACCAGATTTTCGGGACCGGAGTTGAAACGGCTTCCGGCATGCACAAACACAATATCCGTGCCGGACGTCAAACCCCGCTGCAACGAACGGAACGGATCGTCCACTGTCCCGAGAAACGGACCCGACGCATCGTTGCTGTTGACATGCGCCACTGTAAATGGTGTTCCAGTCACCGGGTTCAATGCCAGCTGACCCGGAGCGTCCTGACTGGTGACCAGCGTAACAACGTTCAGATTACGACGCACCGGCTCACGAAATCGCTGAATCGCCGAACGCTTCAAATGCTCCTCGCTGCGAAACGCACCGACATGCACAACGGCAGAAAAAGAAACCGTCGTGTCAAACTGCTCGTCATCCGTCACCTTCAGCCCTAACTCCAGCCAGCGAGCAATGTCTGCCTGCAGTCGAGCCGACCACCCGCCAAAGCCATCGACGTTTTCACCTTCGTAAAAGTATCCACCGCCGAAAGCACGCAGGTCCAGCTTCTCTGAAAAATCTCCCGGCAGCAGAATGCCCGCCTCCGCATCAAAACCTTCCATCCCAAGAGCAAAAGTATCAACACGAGTAAACGTGAGATTCTGCCCCTGAAACGCACCGCTGCCGGCTTTCACCGACTGACCCGTCAGGCTGTAGGTGTTCCCGAACGTCTGGTAGTAGTTGCCTCGCGCTTCCCAGCCATGTGCCAGAAGTTCCGCGCCCAGCCCCCACTGATTCAAATACGTTCCGCTCAGGTCATCGCGGTCAAAGTATCCGTTGCCGCCAAGGACAACGTCCCAGTCCTCAACGAAGTACCGATAGCCGCTTCCAAACGACCAGACCAGTCCACCCTCGTTCGCACGGCCGAAACGAGAGTCACCAAAGATTAAACTGTTGCCCGCATTGAAATACGGGGACAGTGCCAGTGTGCTGATCGAATCCGATCGCCCCACCGTGCTTCCCGCCGTGTGACCCGCTCGCGCGTCCACACCGAATCCACTGCGGTTCCCCTGCATCGCCTCTGAGGCCGCACCGCCAGGCGCAACCCCCGAAAAAATGGCACCGTCCTGGGAATACGCCGACTGCGAGCCGACCGCGAGAGAAAGTAACGCCGCGGCTCGAGACAGTTTCTTCAGCCAGCGATTGGAGTTCTGAACGATCTTCATGACGTTCCTCAAACCAGGATCGTGACCCACAGGCGTCCTTGCCACCTGCGCTGCCCGACAGAACCAAAGTTCCCAGGCAGTTCGATGCTCTTCGTAAAACGGTTTCCGGCCAGCAACACCCCCTGTTCCTCAGAGGGGCACCAGACGCGTCGGAATTTCTGCCATTCTGCTGGAACAGAATCTCCGCGCCCGAAGAGCCGTTGCGTTTGTAGCTGTCCTGGTTTTCAGCAGCAACACGGGATCATCACTCCTGACACTCAAAATTCCCGTCACTTTCCCCCGCCCCCACAACCTTCTGCTGAAAACACAGATTGCAGCCTCCCTCGCGGCAACTTTCGCCTGTTTCACAACCCAGATTGCCCCCACCCTAAAACAAGGGTGCAAATGTTCAGTATAAATGCGGAATCTGAGGCCTATACTGGTCACTGGGCTGCTAACAACGCTGAGTTTCTGGCGATTTCCCGGGAAATGGCTCGAAAAAACACACGAATCCGAAACCTTTTCCCATTCCTCAGGTTTCACAGAAACAGTGCCTGGATTCCGCCTGCACCCGCGAATTAACAACCAATACGTCCGATTGGCTCGCAACACCGCGATGCACTCCTGTAGAAAAACACCAACCCTTCACAATCCCGGATCCTCAAGCTCACCGCTTTTGTCCTCGTTCACTCCTTTTCGGAATACCCTGCTATGTGCGTTCCTGCTGCCAAACTGCCGCGTGTGGCCCTGCGATATTTCCTGATGCTGGCGGCCGCCATTTTCTTCCTCCCAACACCAACTTCAGCGCAGTCCGATAGCGACGAATCAGGCAGCCCGCTGTCGCTGATTCAGGAGGGAACTCGCCCCCTTTTGACCGTGACATTTTCCGGTGCCGACCGTTTCATGGGCAAAGCTCGATACATCTTCGATGCAGCAGAACGCCCCGAGATCTACGCTAATCTCGAAGCCTTCATGAAGAACACCCTGAATGATCTGGAAGGGTTCAATCGCGAAAAACCGTTTGGCATCATGGGCTATCTCCCGGTAGCTTTTCCACCTCTTCCGGAATTTGTCGCTTTCGTTCCCGTTGATTCCGTGGAAGCCGCCACAAAGCTCGTCGAAAAAGCACCCGTCGTGATCCGCAAGGAAGACGAGGAAGGGCGGTACGAGGTCATCGGCCCGAACCGCACATTTCCCGTGCTGATGAAATATGGCTATGCCTTCATCCCGCTTGGCAACACACCTGATAAAAAAATTCTGGATCGTGAATTTCCTGACCCAGCCCAACTCCTCGCCGGCCAGGCCCGCCAATTCGATGCCTCTGTGCAACTTGATGTCGAATCCATCCCTGTGGCCACCCGCACACTGCTGTATGGCCTGATTAATTCGGGAATCTCCACACAACTGCAGCAAAGAGACGGCGAACCAGAAGGCGCCTATCGCATTCGACGCACTGAAGGTGAACGTGGACTCGCTGCCCTCCAGATGCTGTTTATGGACTGCCAGAAACTGACTTTCGGATTGGACGTCACTGAGGAAGAACGCTCCGTGAACATCGACTTAGTGGTCGATGCCATTAAAGGTTCACAGATGCTCAAAGAAATCCTCAGCTCCACGGAACGTCCCAGTTACTTCATTCCACTGCTCGATGATAACGCCGCAATGTCCCTCTCTATGTCATCCATGATGGCTGAGCGAGAACAGGAAGCCTACACCCAGATGATGGAGGGAGTCCGCATGGAAGTGGCTCGCCTGATCGAAGAGAATCAACTCGGCGCAGTACCGGACGAAAACAGCCCCATCGGTCAGGCATTGACTGCTGTACAGAAAACGCTCGAAGAAGGTCACATGGACGTCTTCGCTCAATTCTACCGCGATTCTTCCGGAAAGCTGGCCATCGTCTGGGCCGGCCGTGTCCAGGAAGGCGATGCGATTAACTCCGGAATGATGGACCTGCTGACTCGACTGCGTGATATCGAAGAGATCAAACGAGCCGGTGAAATGCAGATCGGTGCCGGCGAGCATCTGGGCGTGACCTTCCATCGCCTGACGTTTGCTGCTCAACCCCCGGAAGCCGTAGCTGTCTTCGGTGAAAACGTGGGACTGACCATCGGCATCGGCTCCACCGCCATCTGGGGTGTCATCGGCGGCGAAGAGTCGCTCGCCACCCTGAAAGGCGTCATGGATCAACTCGAAGCCGGGACAGCCTCAACGGCTGATCGCCGCACACCTCCCAATTTCCGCGTGATTTTCAACATCAACCAACTTGTAGAAATGGCCGAAACGGCGCGCACCGTAGGGCGGGATGCCCGCGAGGCACGCGAACTCGCCGCCGGCGCTGAAGCCACCACTGAACTGCAGGCCGCCGCAAATGGCCAACCTCCTGCACCAACCGACGCGGCGAACAACGCTGGACGACCTCAGCCCCGCCAGGGCGGACCACGGGGAGCACGAGGCGCAGAGATGGCAAGACGCGCTGAACGCGGTCGCGCAATCGCCATGGAAACCCTCAAAGAAGGCGACGATCGTATCGAAATCGACTCCCGACTCACAGAAACCGGTGCACGTATGCGAGTCCGCCTCGAACAGGGTTTCGTGAAAATCTTCGGGCGCCTCGTTGCAAACGCCATGGCACCAGCACCGGCAGAAACAGACGCCCCTCCGGCTGCCAACTGACTCAAACAGCGTCTCCAAACGTCAGACAAGATGCCCGCTTCGGCCTGGAGCGGGTTTTTTGTTGGCTTGATTAACGTAGCCTCAATCCGGGATGGCGAAACTGTGTCAAGCCCACAGAGAGTCGCGTTTCGCTCCGTCGAAACGAACGTCCAGTGTTTTCGCTGCTGAACCCGAAACTCAGATCCCTTTGCTCGCTTTGTATGAAATCGCCCCGGAATTCCCGGATTGCCACCGTTTCGCCATCCCAGCCTCAATCTACACTGACAAACTCTCGGAGTAACCATGCGAGTTTTTCCACTGCTGACACTCAGCCTGTGTACCGCTGCCGCATTCTCCGGGTGCGATGAACCACAGCAATCCACCACACCTCCGCCCACCATTACACCCATGCCCACCGCCATGCCCAGTATGTCCGGCGGAATGATGAGCACTCCCTTCGTCGTGCCACCACTCGTCAATCCGCCGTTGCAGTCTGCCGCCGATGCACGCATTTCCCCGGACGAACCAGTCATTGGAGTGTTGCATAAAGGTATCCCGCGTGCTTTTCAGTTGACCGCACTGAAAGACATGCGCTACCACGTGATCAACGAACATCGCGGACCAGCCAGTCTGGCAGTGACCTACTGCGATCGCACAGACTGTGTCCGAGTCCTCGAGGCCCTCGATGACAATCCCCTGCTCGTACAAATCGCCGGCTTCCACAACGGCGAAATGCAGGTCCGAATCAGGGATGGGCAGTTTTCCCAGACCGCAAAGGACCTGCCCGCAGCAGATGTCCCGTTCACCCGAACCACCTGGGGAACATGGCTTGCCGATAACCCGGAGACCACACTGTTCACCGGAGAACCGGCAAACGCCACATCATCAAATCGCTGACGCCTCGCCGATCCGATCGCGCCCGGACCTGTACTTTCCGAGAGCTCAGGCAGTTCCAGTATGAAGGTCCGTTACGCGTCCGCCCCATGAAACGCCGTCTCTGTTGCCTTCCCGGGTTGCGGTTCGATCGATCGACAGCGACGACCAAGCCCGGCCATTTCTCACAATCCCCTTCCGAGGGCTGGCTGGCCAGCCACGGAAGTCCGATCGAGCAGGGCCGTTTCCGCGGCAGGGCAGGGCAATGCGATCGCTCCGGCAGTTTCTCGTTGACGCTGGCTGATCTGTACCGTACAGTGTTGCCCATGAAAACTCTGATTATCTCCTCAATCAGCATTCGCATTGACGGCCCCCAAATCCGTCATCGCTGTTGTTTTGCCTGAGGAATGACGAAAAGCGACCACAAGCCCTCAGGTTCTCCTGGGGGCTTTTTTATTGGTGAAACAGGCCAGTGAATCCATCTCGGATGGTTCCGGAGCCGCGAAAGATGCTTCCATGTCCCGCATTCAATTGTACGACACAACCCTACGTGATGGCTCCCAGGGAGAGGGAGTGAACTTTTCGCTGCAGGACAAACTCACAATCACGCAGCGACTGGATGAACTGGGGTTTGACTACATTGAGGGCGGTTATCCTCTGTCCAACCCGAAGGACGAAGAGTACTTTCAGCGAGTTGCCGAACTGCCACTGCGCCACGCAAAGGTCTGCGCGTTCGGTATGACCCGCCGCAAGGGCGTCACGGCCGCCGAAGACATCGGGATGCAGGCACTGATTCGATCTCACGCTCCCGTCTGTACGATCGTCGGAAAAACCTGGGATCTGCACGTCACCGAGGTCCTGCGGGTTTCGCTGGAAGAAAACCTTGCAATGATCCGGGATTCCATTGCCTACGTGAAATCGCAGGGACGAGAAGCCATCTATGATGCAGAACATTGCTTTGATGGCTGGAAGGCTAATCCGGACTACGCCCTGCAGACACTCCGCGCCGCCGCCGAAGCCGGCGCCGACATGATCGTGATGTGCGACACCAATGGTGGGACACTGCCTGAGCAGATTGCCGAATTTGTCACCGCACTCCGGCAGCACGTCCGCGTTCCCGTCGGAATCCACTGCCACAATGATTGCGATCTGGCCGTCGCCAATTCACTCGCCGCCATTCAGTCCGGAGCAATCCAGGTGCAGGGGACCATCAATGGAATCGGTGAACGCTGCGGGAATGCCGATTTGATCTCCACCGCGGCCAACCTCAGCCTGAAGCTGGGACATGACGTGCTGGTCGAAGGTGGGATTCAGAGACTGACGGAATTGTCCCGTTACGTGTACGAACTTGCGAATATGAACTTCCGATCCGGCCAGCCCTTTGTCGGCACCAGCGCCTTCGCCCACAAAGGCGGAATGCATGTGCACGCCGTCAACAGACTGGCCCGAAGTTACGAACATATCACTCCGGAAGCCGTAGGAAACGAACGTCGCATCCTGGTCAGTGAACTCTCCGGACGATCCAATATCGTCGCCAAAACCACGAAGTTTCAAATCAGCGAAGACAACCAGATGATGTCCCGGATTCTGAACGCCGTTCAGGATC
>CAIYBH010000490.1 GCA_903924405.1 uncultured Planctomycetaceae bacterium
ACACAATGGTCAGCAACGGCACCATCTCCCTTGCGGATGTCGATCGGTTCATTGTCACCGATGATCCTCAGAAAATTGCCCGACACATCAGCATGATTGCAAAAGAGCAATTCGGGATTCGGGAACTCGCCCCCCGTCCCAGATGGTGGCTGTTCGAATCAAGGCCGTGGAAATGAGCACCAGCGGGGAATCGCTGGCGATCGATTCCCCGGTTTTCCCGCTCATCAGGCAACTCGCATTCCACGCGATCACCTCAGAAACTGCGTCCCGAACACCGGAAAAATCCCTGCCATCGTTCACAAACCAGCTCACAGACCGGATTTGGGCACCCTCCGCTGCTGGTATTTTTCTCGCTGGCAGTTAACATCCGCCCACGCGCGAACCACGCGCATCAAGGCCGAAGAAGAACTCATTGCGAGAGTGGCGAAACTGGCAGACGCGCTGGATTTAGGATCCTGTGCCTTAAACGGCGTGGGGGTTCAACTCCCCCCTCTCGCATTTTTCTTCCCTGTTCAGATCAGGCGTTCCCCGGCTTTCCGCAGCGGCAGAGTGTCATTCCAGGCCTGCCCCTGCTGTTCTTGCCGACTCTGCACCGTCACGCGACTCCGAAACGTCCGTCATCGTGGCCTCCGTCATCAGCAGGATTCCTGCGACCGACACCGCGTTCTCCAGTGCCAGCCGCACCACTCGCGTGGGGTCAATAATTCCTGCCGCCATCAGATCCACAAACTGGCCGGTGGCCGCATCAAAACCATAACTCCCGGTCCCGGTTCGCATCTGACTGACAATAATTCCGGCGTCAAAGTCCGAATTCGCGGCGATTTGCCTTGCAGGCGCCTCCAGTGCGCGTCGCAGAATCCTCAGGCCCGTACGCTCGTCACCATCACACAGCTGCTCCTCCCGCTCCAGATCCGGAATCGCCCGCAGCAGAGTCAGTCCACCCCCGGGAACAATGCCCTCAGCCATCGCCGCCTTTGTCGCGCTGATCGCGTCGTCCAGCGCCTCACGACGATTCTTCATCTCCGCCTCGGTGTACGCCCCGACACGCAGAACGGCCACGCCACTGGACAGCCTCGCCAGTCGCTCCTGCAGCTTCTCACGATCGTAGTCTGAGGTCGCCTCCTGAATCTGGCCACGAATCTCCGCAATTCGTGCATCAATTGCCGCGCGATCTCCCTGGCCGCCAATCAGAGTTGTTGTGTCTTTGGTGACGACCACCCGAGTCGCCCGACCAAAATCTTCGGACGTCAGTTTGTCCATCGTTATCCCCAGCTCCTCAGCCAGAAATTGCCCACCCGTCAGCACTGCAATGTCCTGCATCATCAGCTTGCGTCGGTCCCCGTAGCCAGGAGAACGCACGGCTGCACATTTCAGAATGCCACGCAGCCGATTCACAACCATCGTCGCCAGCGCTTCACCGTCCACGTCCTCGGCAATCACCACAAACGACTGCTGCGACTGCACAAACTTTTCCAGCAGCGGCAGCATCTCCTTGAGACTGCTGATCTTTTTCTCGTACAGCAGGATGGCCGGATTCTCCAGAACTACCTGCATTTTCTCGGCATCCGTCACAAAGTAGGGCGACAGAAACCCACGATCAAACTGCATCCCGTCCACGACCTGCAGCGTCGTCTCAATCCCCTGTGCGTCTTCCACAGACACCACGCCATCCCGCCCCACCTTCTCCATCGCGTCAGCCACCAGTTCGCCCAGCGCTGTGTCGTTGTGGGCAGCAATCGTCGCCACCTGCGCCTTCTCCAGCCGGCTCTGAACAGGTCTCGACAAAGCCTGGATGGCCCGCACAGCAATCTTTACACCCCGATCCAGCCCCCGCCGCAGATTCACGCCACTTGCCCCAGCAGCGATGTTCTTGACACCTTCGGCAAACATTTCATGCGCCAGAATTGTCGCCGTGCTCGTGCCATCCCCAACCACTTCTCCCGTACGTTCCGCAGCTTCCCGCAGCATCCCGACACCAAGATTCTCCTCGGCATCCGGCAACTCCAGCTCTTTGGCAATCGTGACCCCATCATTACAGGCCAGCGGACGCCCCCACGCTTTGCGAATCAGGACACACTTCGCACGGGGCCCCAGCGTTACCCGGACCGCATCAGCCAGCGCCCGGGTGCCCTGCAGAAGTTTCGCACGCGCCTCATCCCGAAACAGCAGTTTCCTGTCACTCATACGTCGACACCGCTCCTGTGTGGAAGACTCTGCACCGGAGACTGGCCAACGCGTTCGTCACGGGATGAACACTAGCCACGGTCGATGGTCAAATACCGAATCCATCGACATGGAGACGACACGGGCAATGAACAACCACCCGGATCGTCGCACAGAACTCCGGCCGATTATTTCACCGGGAACGGCTCTGGACGATCAGGAAAACCGCCAAATTCGGGCGATCAGACCACCCATGCGGAATGGCATTCAAGTCGCGTGGTGAACTCAGCGACCGTGACGATCAATGAACTCAATGATGGGCGTGGAATCATCGAGTCCGTGCACGTGGGCTATTCCGGGCTTGACGATGACCGTCATTTTTCCACCCAGCTTTTTGTAGCGATCTTCGATCACTCGGGTATTTTCTTCCAGAGGCACGATGTCGTCCGCGTCGCCGCTGACGTGCAGCAAAGGTACCCCGGCGCGGGCCAGTGGTTCCAGGTGATCCACCGGATTCAGCACCTTTTTCAGCAACTCATCTTCAGTCGTTACGCCGTAAACCTGCAGCAGTTTTGCCACTTCCGCATCGCTGCGTTTTCCCTTGCCGCGCCCCATGGGCCAGCTCTGAATATCACACACCGGCGCATCCCCGAAAATGCAGGAGACCTTCTGAGGATTGGCGGCCGCCCAGTTGTAGCAGTACAGACCACCGCGACTGGTACCGACCAGAGCCGGGCGGGCCCCCAGCCCATACGTCTGGGTCAATTCCCGGTAAACCTGATTCCAGTGATCCACGGCCACAGGACCACCGAACTGGTCACTGATACGCGTGTAGACCAGGTGAAACCCACGCCCCAGTAACGCAATGTCCGGATTGGGCCGATGGCCAAAGAATTCTCCATGCCAGATCCACGGACGTCCCTCAGCCGCCTGACGAGGAATCACGACCAGCACTGGCCGACCATTGATTTCAAAATCCTTCTTTTCATAGCCGTTCCAGAGACTACTGGTGCCCGGAAACTCCTGCGGTGTCTGACATACGCCCCCCTGATCATCAGCCGCCAGACGACTGCCGAAAAGCAGGCAAGTCACCAGCAACATTCCTGCGGTAAGAAAATGCAACAAACGCGTCATGTTTTGGCCTTGATGGACAAAAGAAAAAAGTTCGGATGGCGACTGAGAACGGAACAGTATCACCCACGCACCAGCATTTCAAAAGCGACAGGGCACCGCAAGCCCCCAACGCCCATCCTCGTGCTCGTGCTCGGAGTCGCAACCGCAGCCCACACATGTCGTCGCGTTGCGACTCTGCGAATTTGTTCTGCCGCATAACCTCGGATTGGCATCCGAGGCTATCGCCTGCCCGTCGCGTTGCGACTCAATTGCAGAGAACGCGGGGCGCGATTGAATTGCGAAGCGAGGGCGGGTGTGGTCCCGATGATCGACAACGAGATCGTGATGGGCCGTTTCGAGCACGAGCACCGCTGCGCTGAGCACGAGCACGATTGAGGGCAAATCCGGGGTTCACATCGCCCCCAATCCGTGCCCATCTGTGTTCATCCGCGGTTCCCAAAGACGGAGCAAGAAACACAGGTAGGCTGCGGCTCAGGTGGAACTTCGCCCTCACCCCGAAAAAGCGAACTGCATCCGTCGCGTTGCGACGCAACTGCAGAAAACGCAGGTGGCGAAAATCAGGGGCCAGCGGGGGGCCAAATCAGGGGCCAGCCATCTGTCAGGAATGGCGCAAGTCATTTCTGCAAAGAATGTTGCGTCGTCGGATTCGTGCGATTACCCGGATGAAGATGCAGGATTTCAAGGGCCAACTGCTGCAGCGGCGGGCAGCCCCCACTCCAACACGAATTTCTGATGACAGATCACACCGCCGCCCACAATCCCTCATTCCCCCATCCGTGCTAATCGGTGGTCATCCGCGGTTTCACAAAAACGACAACGTGCTCGTCCCACTCCGTCACCGTGGCGGCTCATGGAGCCACGATCACGCACCGCGCGGAACCGCGATTCGCGTTTAAAGCCGCCATCCTGATGTCACTCATACTGGTACCAGCACACGGCTGATGCGACGCTTGCGTCCCGTCGGCTTATTTGCCATAGTTGAACGTCGCGTCGATGCCGCCGGCACCAAGGTACTTCCGCTTACGGAGCGACCGCAAAAGTGGATCCAGATACTGCACCTGGCTCAAGCCAGCAGACTTGAACTTCCAGGCAGGTTCCACCCCCGTCTCTTCGTTCCTCCTCGTCCCGTTTGCAACCGCGTCCGCTCCTGCCGCTTCAAACTCACTGCAGCACTCATGCGAAAATCCATCCAGAATTACT
>CAIYBH010000491.1 GCA_903924405.1 uncultured Planctomycetaceae bacterium
ACCACCTTCGCTCTGAAGTTCTGGCGTGGAAACAAATTTTTCGACTCCATCGTCTCCCAGTACATAGCTGAAATGTGTGTTGCGAAACTCCGCAGCACCGATTCTCTTCTGCTGTTCTTTCACCCGACGACGTGCTTCGAGAGCGATGCGGACTGCCCATTCGAGGTCATCGTCCGGGACTGATTCATTGCTGCCCGGATAAAGAAGTTTTAGCAGACCGCTGACCGTCTTGTTGACCGCGTTGGTGTCACGTCCGCTCAAAGCACCGCCATAATAAACCCGCCCCTGCAGCGTTGAGACTCGGCTTTGATTCCGCAACCTGCTCCAGCATTCAGAAAGGAAGTCACTTACCAGTCCGAAATGGTTCGTCAGCAGTTCCTTGCTGACTTTGGGTATGTCCCAGCCAGGCAAGTAAGCATGGATGCGATCCATAAAAGCGGTGTCGTCCCGCATTTCCGGTGGAAGCGGACCAAACAGGTGTCCGACACGCTGCTGGTGTTCGACGTCCACATCGAAATTTCCGACGAGCACCATGCTTCCGTCGGCGCGAATACTGTCCTTGCCACGGCTAAATTCACCGGATTCCATGTAGCCTTTCATGATGTTGACGCCGTCCTTCTGGTCGAAGGAAATACCAGACACTTCGTCGAAGCAAATGACGTCGTACTGACACACCAAACCTCGCTGCCCGTTTGACATATTGACAAACATGCGTGCCACCGTAGCTTTTCCGCCAGAGATCAGGTGGGAATAAGGCGAGACCTGTTGAAACAAATGGCTCTTGCCGGTTCCGCGTGGCCCAAGCTCGACAAGGTTGAAGTTTCGCTCGACGAATGGAACCATTCGCAGCAGGAAGGCATCCTTCGCTCGTTCACTCAGTGTTTCGGCTGCGATACCGATACTGCGAAGGAGAAAGATTTTCCAATCCGCAGTGTTGAATTGGGCTCGTGCTTTGGCCAGCGAGTCCAGGACTTCACGATTGGAGAGCTGGATTTCCCTCAAACTGTCGATGCCGAAGGGGCGACCGCTTTTTTCCTGAGCAATCGCCGCGTCATACGACAGCCCGATTTCGGCGTAGAATCCTCCGGTCAGCATCCGCTCGTGCTGATTTACCATCTCCGGGCTGATACGCACATCATTCAAACGCAGGCTGGGTAGCGTTGCCAGGTATGAGTCCGTCTTCGCGTCCAGCCGGGCGCTCATAATGTCGATGATCCGGATTTCCCCTTTTTCGCGAGCTCGGGACTTAAAGAGTTCTTCTTCGCCCGCCTTAACCGTTCGATCTGCCAGTTGCCGCTGGACGATTTTGATCCCTTCGTCAATTTCCTCTGGATCGGTGCTTGCGCAATAGCGGCCCAGAAGGAACTCAACCACATAGGTGGGCACCGGGAATTGCCGACTGAAAGTGCGTACCAGATCCTTTCGGACGAGGTATCCTTCTAAAGAGGCTGCGGCTTTTCGGTCAATGTCATCAAGTTCCATTTTATGCTATTCCCTCTGCCCTATGACAGTGGTGCGTTGGCCGACAAGTTGCCCCAATGCGTCGATCACGACAATTGTCGCTTCGTGGTCAGCGAGGCTGTCATCTTTTAATACCACTGATGATGTACCATCTTCTTTGAAAGGGCGATCGCTCATCGTCAGACTGGTTGCTGAGTTACCAGCGTGCGTGCGGATGTCAAGGCGTAGACCAGCGACGTAACCGTCAATTGCAACTTTGCATCGCATTCCCTTCCAGCTGACTTCCTGGATCTCGACCGAACCATTTCCGCCTGTCGGCGATGCGGTCGATACCGAGAGACACAGTACAAGGCATTCCTGAAGACTCAAGCCACCATGAGTATATTCAACTCCCTCGCGATAGCAGCGAACGCCGGGAGCGAGAGCAAAACTTAAATCAATGTTCCAATACCATGGAAAGAGTGTTTCGTTGCAGACGGCTCCGGGCTTAATGGCAGCACATCGCCCCCATGTGTTGTCTGCCAGAGCAGATGGCAGACTTGCCTTCGGAAGGCCACCGGGCATCAGCAGCCAGCCATGATCGGTCACAATCTGAATGTTCTCCCAGCCTGCAGCAGACAGCTGAATAATGCGATCACGAATGTCAGTCAGGATCGTATTGATATGGCGAGCCAACTGTGCTCCGCGCACATGCCCTTCATGGTCCACGTCTCCAACTTCCGTCCATGCCGAGCCGTCCGGATCACCAGTTTCAGAACGATCAAGGACTTGCCATCCATTGTCTTTGAGCAGCTTTTTGAGGTGATATCCGCCTTTCAGCGACTGCCCCGTCGCCGCAACGGATGGCTCAAAGTCAGCGCTCACTTCCTGACCGCGTACCAGATGACGTATCGGCGCAACCGCTGGCTTTGCGGTCGCCGTGACACTGGGTAAGGCAGCCCAAGTGACTGCTGATTCAACAGCGTAACCTTCTCTTTGTAACCGCGATTCAAGACTTTTTGCCAAGTCGAATCGCAACCCATCGACAAAGACAATGCAATGGCCAGCCTTTGGTTCGGGCAACTGAGGTTCGGCTGCAATTCCCCGAGGATATTTCCCTGACTGAATCTGAGACTGCAG
>CAIYBH010000492.1 GCA_903924405.1 uncultured Planctomycetaceae bacterium
CGGATCACCATCGTCGTGATCTCTGTTGTAACGGCGAGGAAGTTTCATGGAACCCGAAACCCAAAGCTGATGAAAAAAATATCGGCCTGAAACTGCCCCGTGATTGCTGTTGTGAAACCCGACTGCAGAGCCTCCCGAGAAGACGCATTCATCCTCCGCGTTCCATGACAGCAAACCGAATGCTACTGATCTTCTGTTCTGCACAGAGTTCTATCAGGCGGCGAATCTCTGAAAATCGGGCTGCGCGATCGGCGCGAATTCGCACCTGAGCCCCTGCGGTCGTCCCGGCATTTCGCTGGTTCAGCTGCTGAATCCTGCGCAGGATAGCCGCTTCGGACAGTGCCTGGCCCGCCACAGAATACTGCCCGTCGCTTTCAAGGGTGATTGTCAGGTGCGGCACCGTTTCTTCCGTATCCCGCTGACCACCGTCTGCAGTCGGCAAATTCACAGTCCGTGACTGTTCGCTGCGAATAAAGTAGCTGGCCACCAGAAAAAAAATGATCAGCAGAAACACCACGTCGATCATCGGAGTGATGTTAAAGCGAAATGGAGTTCGTTGTCTGGCGGACAGTGGCAGTCGCACTGCGACACTCCGATCGGGTTCATGGCCGAAAAAACAGGCCCGGCAACGCAGTCGTTCCGGAAGCAGACATTTTAGGCGATTCCTGCGGAATTCGGAACATCGAATCGAATCTCGCGGATCCCCGAACATGGCCGCAGATTGTGCAACCTAACGCCCTTCAGCAGCCCCCGACGCTCGCAAAACACGACTGTCCGGGATTCCTCTGTACATTGCCGAACCACTGGCCACTGGCGGCTGGCCTGTGCCTGCGAATCCCCACCGACTGGTGGCCACGTTCAGGCCGCCACTGCAATTTCCAGCCAAATCCCCTGACGATTTCTTTTGACACAAGTCATACTGTACGATCGGCGGTGCAGGAAAGCCGCTAAACTGGTGCTGTTTGTCCTTCGGCGAGGTGCCCCTATGAACCAATATCCTGATGGCGTTCGACTGCTCGCTCTACTGATCCTCCTGATTTCCCTCGAACCATCTGGACTGGCCGGCAACACGCTTCCCCGAATCGTGGTCAGCGGTGATGGCGAGCGTTTTGTGCTGCAGGGGACAGATCAGACCTTCCATGCGATGGGTGTCAATTATGACCATGATGAATCCGGCCGTTTGCTGGAAGATTACTGGCATACCGAGTGGGATCGGGTCTGCGAAGACTTTGCACAGATGAAGCAGCTTGGCGTCTCGGTGGTCCGAGTGCATCTGCAATTTGGGCGCTTTATGGAATCCGCTGAAAAAGCCCGCACTTCAGAACTGGAGCAGCTTCGTAAACTGCTGCAGCTGGCTGAGGACACCGGACTCTATCTGGACCTGACAGGGCTCGGCTGTTACCACAAGGCAGATGTTCCCGAGTGGTATGATCAGCTTGATGAAACCAGTCGCTGGAAGGCGCAGGAGGTCTTCTGGGAGTGTGTCGCTGCCGTCTGCAAAGACACTTCTGCAGTCTTCTGTTTTAATCTGATGAATGAACCTGTGATTGGCGGAGACACGCCGGGAACGGACTGGCTGGGGCCGGCTTTTGGCGGAAAGCACTTTGTTCAGTTTGTGGCTCGAGGAACTGGTGGCCGACTACGACACGAAATTGCCAAAGAGTGGATCGACCGAATGGCAGCTGCAGTCCGCCGCAAGGACACTCAGCATCTGATTACCGTTGGCTTTGTTGACTGGAGCCTTGATCGACCCGGACTGACCTCCGGATTTGTGCCCCAGAAAGTCAGCGATCGCCTCGATTTTCTCTCCGTCCATATCTATCCCGAAAGCAAACAGCCCAATCTTGCCAGAGAAACACTCAAAGGCTTTCAGATCGGCAAGCCCGTTGTAGTTGAAGAAACCTTTCCACTGAAGTGCACGGCAGACGAACTGGAAGCATTCATGGACGAATCCGGCGATCAGTCAGACGGCTGGATTAGTTTTTTCTGGGGACGAATGCCTGACGAATACTCGGAAAAAAATTCGATCGGTGATGCAATCACGGCCGAATGGCTCAGACGTTTTTCCCGGCGAATGAGGCAGGCAACCCCTGAGTCGGGCAATCCCCGGACTTCAGAGAGTTCGGTCCTCCAGACCGTTGTCAATCATATTCGCTCAAATCCCGAAGGAAGCGTGCCTTTTTCCCTCAATCTTTCGGCATGGACGGCTGAAAATCGCCATTTACCGATCGGTGTTTTTGATTCCGGAATCGGCGGTCTGACAGTGCTGGAAGCCCTGCTAACGGCGGATGAGTTTCACAATACCACTCTGGCCCCTGGTCAGGACGGCATCCCCGACTTCCAGAATGAACAGTTCGTGTACTTCGGTGATCAGGCCAATATGCCTTACGGAAATTATCCCGCCGTCAACCAGACAGACTACCTGAAAGAGCTGATTCTGAAGGACGCGATCTTTCTGCTTGGGCAGCGTGTCTATTCATCGCCTCAGGCTGCGGCCCCTGTCATGACAAAGCCTCCGGTCAAGGCGATTGTCATTGCCTGTAACACGGCTACGGCATTTGGGATGCAGGAAATTCAACAGGCGATGCAGGAATGGAAGATCCCTGTGTTTGTACTGGGCGTTGTTGATGCGGGGGCCCGCGGGGTTCTTGAACAGACTTCACCAGATCAGCGTCGCACGATCGCTGTCCTGGCCACCGTCGGAACCTGCAGCAGCAATGCCTATCCCAATGCGATCACTCGGACACTGGGACGAGCCGGGCGGCCGCTGCCCGCCGTGATTCAGCAGGGATCCCGAGGACTGGCTGGCGCTATTGAGGGAGACCCCGCCTTTGTGACGTCTTTTGAACGGCTGGCTGAACGCTATTCCGGTCCCTCAGCCAATCAGGGCGATGCGGCCATCCATCCGGAGCTCCGGGAAATGTACAATTTTGAACCGTCGGGACTGATCGGAAGTTTCGACGCGCCTGCCAGCCTGCAACTGAATTCTGTGAGTAACTACATTCGTTACGACATGGTGACGTTGCTGGAAAAGCACAGAGCTTCCGGGCAAAAAACGCCCATCGATTCGGTCGTACTCGGTTGCACACACTTTCCACTCGTCAGGCAGGAAATTTTGACGGAGTTTGAGAGGCTGCGAAATCTCGAGGTGGAGGGTGTCCAGCCTTATCATTCGCTGATCGCCTCGAAAATCGAGGTCGTCGATCCGGCGACACTGCTGGCTCGGGATTTGTTTCGTGCGCTGGCTCAGAGAAAATCCTTCGCAGAACGGACGCCTGCGGGGCCGGCAGAGCCTTCCCGCGGCCCGCGCGATCTGTTCTTTATCTCCGTTCCCACAGCCACATGGCCGGAAGTGGTACTGACCGCTGATGGGGCACTGGATCGCAGCTATAAATATGGTCGGCAATCCGGTCGACTGGACAGGGAAGATACACGAGCTGTTCCGCTGAACCTGGCCCTGTTGCCGGACTCCAGTAAGTCTCTGATCAGAACTCATCTGCCGGTTGTGGCAGAACGCCTGGGGATTCCCAAAAAATAACCCGCCAGTCCTGCTTTGATGCGGACTGACGGGTTTCGATGACGACGGCGAATTCTGCGTTTTGCGGTGCCGGAATTATTCGGTATCCACAGGAGGCGCTGGCAGAGTTGGTAGTTCTGTGGAACCAGCGGCAGCCGCCTCAGCCGCCTCAGCCGCTGCAGTGCTGACGGCCAGTGCCGCAGCTTTGGCCGTGGCTTCGTCGATCACATCACCAGGAATGACCGCACATGACACAAGAGTGTCACCTTCATCGAGTCGGATGATGCGAACCCCCTGTGTGTTTCGTCCGATCGTACTTATATCGGCCGCACGGACCCGCTGGATCTTTCCGCGTGAGGTGACCATCAGGACCTGATCGTCATCACACACGGACAGGACGTCGACAACGCGTCCGTTTCGGGCGGTTGTTTTGATATCTCGCAGCCCCTTACCGCCACGACGCTGGCGACGGTACTTCATGTTGCTTCCGGGTGAGGATTCGTCTGACGTTTCTTCAGTGACTTCTTCCACCGGTGTCTCTTCTGCCACCGCCGCAGTCTGATCATCCACAGGCGCCTCGCCAGCGGCCACTTCCGCCGGGCCAAACGGAGTTCGCTTGCCGTAACCCAGCTCACAGATGCTGAGCAGAGTACGCTCGGGATCTGCGACCACCATGCCGACAACGATTTCGTCCCGGGAGAGCGTGATGCCCTTCACACCACGTGTTGCGCGGCCCATGGGGCGCGCGTCTTCGTGGCTGAAACGAATGGCCATGCCGCCGGAAGTGGACAGCACCAGATCCTGATCTCCCTGAACAATCCGCACGTCGATCAGGGCATCTCCGTCATCCAGTCGAATGGCGATAATGCCGCCCTTCATGGGGCGTCCATAGGCTGATAGTGCGGTTTTCTTGATGATGCCCTGGCGAGTCGCGATGACGAGATACTTGTCATCGGGGAAATGGCGGACATTGAAGCAGTTGGCAATTCCTTCGCCTTCTTCCATTGTGA
>CAIYBH010000493.1 GCA_903924405.1 uncultured Planctomycetaceae bacterium
GATTTTTTGAGGCATGGCTCACATCGATGCTGCGGGAAGGCTGGCGGCGGACGGAGATTACAGCGGACCGGCAGCGTGGTGGCTGATGTTGGGGCCAGTGCCGAAGCTCGAACTGAAGCTTGAACCCGGGCTGGCGACTGGAATGGGGGTGAGCGGGGGTGAGCGGGGGCAGCAGTTGCATGCGGGTTAGGCAGGCGGTCAGCAGGTGGATCGACTGAGTTGCCCAGTGGCGGGTGGCGGGGGTCAGGCGGTGCTGGATTTCCACGTTGCGGCCGCTGGCTTCGGGGAACATGAGCAGCAGGCCCGTCGTACGCCTGGGCCATGCAGCAGATCGTGAAGGCACGGAGAAAATATCGACTTACGTCATTTACCGCGTTAAAACGTGTGTCAAAGGAGCCAAAATGACACTCGATCTTCACCTTCAACTTCCTGACGAATACGTCGAAGCATTGCGGCAGCATGCCGCCGCAAGCGGCGAATGCGTTGATGCATACGTCAGTCAACTGATTGCGGAGCATTTGCAGCCTGACGTCGCATCTGCTTGACCGGCGAACGCCAGTTCCCGTGATTTCGGGGCCTGGCTCAGGTCGTGGGCATTGCAACACCCGCGACTTCAGCACGTGGTGGACGACAGTCGCGACTCAATCTATGCTGGCTGCGCGAATGAAAGTGCTGGCTGACACCAAGTAATTCTGCGGTCCACGCAGCCCGCAAATCCTGGGAATGCTGTGGCGTTATCAGCGATGACGCGGCTGTCCGAATCGGGGCATGAACTATGTCTGGTGCCTCAGTCGATCTACGAATAATGGGTCGTTGCGACTCGCCCGATTGCAGTCAATGGTTTTGGCATGCCGATCTCGGACGTTGACCGGCTGATCCAGGAACTGTTGCTGCACTTCACTCTGTTGCGTGATGAACGTGGCGTCTATTCGCGCTGGTATGACCTGGTTGTATCACGTCATGTTCAGGGAAAACAGGCGCACGACGCTCGACTTGTCGCTGCGATGGAGCGGCACAATGTGAAGCATTTGCTGACATTCAATCGCGCTGATTTCGCGAGGTTTTCCTCTATCGTTGTCCTCTCGCCTGACGAACTCCAATCAGGAATGAACATTCCACACCTGTAACAATCACTGGTCGGTCCAGCATGTTTGCCCGCCGACAATCCAGAAGGTCGGGAAGACTGTCCAGCCCTGAACTGACATGTAGTCGCGCACCCGACAGTTGCCCGCTAATCCCGGCACGCGGGCAGGCTCCGCCCTAATGCCCGGTGACTCTGAGTGAAGCCCCCTCGCCATCCCCGCAACCTCGCGGGGATTGGCTGGATGCCGCGGGACGGTGAGCCCAAATCCCCGATAGCCCACGAATCGCAGGGCTGCTCCTTGAGCCAGTTGAGGGGCTCCGTCGCAACTGTTTCGCCGGATGGTTCCAGATGGCGATGAGCTGCGGGCAAGGTTTGGTCGTGGGCTGGCAGTACGGGGGACGCAGAAGGCGGAGACGGCAGGCCGCTCAGCAAGCGGCTGGTTTTGCGGCTCAGCAGGAGCTTCGCCCTCCCAGGGGGCGGAAACACCGGGAAATTCGGCTTGCAGGGAGGGGCGTGGCAGCGGGCAAGGGAGTGGCGATAGGCAACGCCGGGGGACAGAGGGGCCATAACGCTGCTTGAGTGCTGCGGCGGGAAGTCGCGGGCATGGGACAAGTTGGTGAGTGATTCAATTCCGTTCTCGAGATCCAGCATCAGAATACCTCTTTCGCTTCGCATCTTACGTTTTTGAGTGCTGCGAACCCTGCGAACCAGGGAGCCCGGCAGCAAGTTCTGAAAAGATGCGGTCATCGTATTTCTTCGGGATTTCAAATCCTTCATGCTGAGACCGCGGCAGTAGGAACCTTTGCAAAAACCCTGGGCGTGAACCTCGCAGGCTGTTCATCGCGGGATCCTTCAAAGCTGCACGGGGGATGACTGAGCCGCAAACAGTTCTGTCTCTCAGTCCAGCCACCACCCCGCCTCCGCTTCGACGCGAGACTCAGGTTTGCTCAGCAGGTTGCTTCCCAGCAGAGCCTGCCTCCGCTTCTCCGAGCACCAGACAGAATGCCACAAGCGCGGGGGCTAAGCAAATTTGGCGGGCGAGGGAGTGGGGGAGGCAGGAACAGGAACGAGGGGCGAGGGGCGAGGAACGAGGGGCGAGGCCGCCGGAGTGGTGGAGTCGCTGGCTGACCGGTTTGGGGGCAATTTCAGCAGGTTACGCCAAGGGCAACTGCGGCTGCGAGATGGGCGAGGGGAGACTGTGACCGGTATTGCTGCCTAAAAGGACTGGCCGGCTGGGGCTCGAGGGGCCGAAGGGCA
>CAIYBH010000494.1 GCA_903924405.1 uncultured Planctomycetaceae bacterium
CCCCGGTCCCGGACCAATCCCGATATCCGCCCGGTCACCGGCTCGCCAGTTGTTAATCGCAAAAACCGTCTGACCCGCCGCCAGGTTGTGAACCTGCATCGACCCGTATCCTTCATCCGGCGGAGCCATCTCGTCGCCAAAGTCGTAAATTTCTTCCGAGGCTCCGACAACGCCGGCCGCGTTCTTCATCCCGTAGTTGTGCGGCCAGAACTCAATTTGACCAGAACTCACCCCGGTGCCCGTCTGCAGTTCTGGAACGTCTGAAAAGATATCCAGTTCCGTCACTCCCTGCTGAAACACAGCGCCCGACTGGCGGGTCGGGACGGCCAGTTTCTTCACATCGTCCGTAAACGACTTCATCGACACAAACACATTCTTCATCGTGCCGTCCGCAGCCGTTAACTCCACCAGGTATCCGACCCGATCAAAGGCCTGCACCTGCTGATGCTGATCCACGTCATAGGCAATCTCCGCCTTCAAGCGACTCAGGTCGAGGTCGTACACCAGCGTGTACTGATCCGCTATCGGCAGCGAACTGAGAAAGCTCGGCAATTCACCGGCACGAAATGCCCCCACTGAGAGTCCGGTTCCACCCGTCAGGTTGGGCTCGGCCAGCAGGTCCCACGCAAATCGTACCGTCACCGGCGTAAGCACTTTTTCAGAAGTCAGGACAATCGTGTCTCCCTGAACTTCAGCGGTCGCAGCATGAAACCCGCCAGATCCCGGCCCCGCAATTTCAAAGTGCGTGGGCGCCCGCCCATCACGCGTCTTCAAACCACCGGCCGTGTTGCGCAAATGCAGTTTCAATGAATCCGAGCGGATCTCCAGTCGTTCCAGCTCCGGACTGTCTGCAACCAGCGTGTTCTGACCATAGTCGTAACGCAGAGCCAACTGGGCCAGTCGCAGCCCCACATCCTGCTTGTTCGGCGGATGAATGTCATTGACCGTCGCAATGTCATTGATCACCACCATCCCCGTCCGCGGAATCTGTTTCGCCGCCGCTGCCTGCGCTTCCCAGAACTGTGCCAGCACTGTGCGGTCCTGACTACCGTACTGATAAGGAGCAATCTGCACGAAATAAAATGGAAACTCGCGATTCCAGAGCCCCCGCCAGCCGCCAATCAACGCTTTCATCTTTTCCAGATACAACATGCCTTCCGTGTGGTTGGATTCCCCCTGATACCAGATCGCTCCTCGAATCGGAAAGCCAACCAGCGCGTGAATCATTCCGTTGTACAACATCGCGGGATCCTGATTGCTGCCAAACGGTACCAGCTCAGCCGGATACCCGGGACTCGGCCCCACACCACCCGTGGATTCCAGCTTCGCCCTGGCCTCAGTCAGCCATGCGTCCACCGCCGCGATATGCTCCGCCAGCCGACGACGATACTCCGGAGTCCCCGGTGTGCGTCCAATCACCGATCGATAAATGTCCTGCAACGCCGGAACCTGCTGAAATCCACTCGGAGGCGTCCACGGCTCAATCCGCGTCCCACCCCATGATGAATTCACCAGCCCAATCGGGACGTTCAACTCCTGATGCAGCTTTCGAGCCATGTAGTATCCACAGGCCGTGAAGTTCCCCGCTGTCTCCGGCGAACAGACCTGCCACGACGCATCAAAAGCGTCAAGCGGTACCGTCGATGGCACCAGAGGAACTTTGATGTGACGAATCATCGGGTAATTTGCCGCCGCAATCTCCTGCTGCGCATCAGCACTGATGGCCACCGTCCATTCCATGTTCGATTGACCAGAGCACAGCCAGACTTCTCCGACCAGTACGTCCTGCAGTTCAATTCGATTGCGAGCTTCCACTAAAAAGCGAACAGGCTTTTGTGATGCCTGCTGAGCTGCCAATTCGACCTGCCAGCGGCCTGACTCGTCGGCTTTCGTCGTCGCCACGGCGTCCCCAACGGCAACCGTCACATCTTCTCCGGCATCCGCCCAGCCCCAAACTTTCAGCGGTTGCTCCCGCTGCAACACCATGTGGTCGCTGAACACGCTGGCCAGTCGCGCATCGGCATGGGCAGAAACGATCGACAGCCCCCACAAGAGTCCCGCGACAGAACAGTGAACTACGGAGCGCCATACGGCACCGGTTGCTGAATTAGTCATCTTGTTTCCGCTGAAAGTCCATAAAAAAACGACGAAAACCAACGCTGTCTTGTCAGCGTGTCTTCGTCGTTCGTGTGTCATTCGTCAAGTGTCAGGGCGTTGTTTCAGGCGGTGCCCGAAAATACTGCCGCTGAAGGCCTATTTTTTTCCCGAGTCCTCCGCCTTAGCCCCGGCAAAGGTCGCCGCCTCTAACTCGTCCAGACCGTCCTTCTCTTCGTAAGGTCGCGTCTGGAAGTACCAGTCCGACCAGCGCTTGAAGCTTTTTGTGCGCCAGTCATTCGCATTTTTCAATCGCTGATCAGCAGGATCCGCGGGGCCCAGACCAGCCAGCGGATCCAGCGAATTTCCAAACCCGTTCGGTCGCCGAGCGATAAATCGGAGCGCCATTTCGGCTTCAATATTCACGTCGACGTTGGGATCCTTCAATCCCTCCAGCATCTGCGGCACAAGTGAAAAGTTACCCGTCCGCCCCAGGGCCCAGTAAACCGATCGTCGCACCTGCGCATTCGGATGACGGATCAGCTTTTTCAAACGCTCAATCTCTCCGACCAACTTCTTCGGGTCGTCAATCGACTGCACACTCAGCACCACATCATCCGCGATGCTGCTGTCCGTTTCGTCCAGCTTCGAAAAATCAATGTTCTCCATGGAACTCAGCAACAGATCCAGTTCTGAAGGCTCTTTCTGCTTTTTCTTGTCACCGAATGGATTTCCCTTGTCAGCCCGCAACTGCCCTTTTCCATACAGCGTTTTCAGAATTTGATCGGTCGAGCGCATGTAATACAGCAACGCCAGACTGGTTCCCACCACCGAACCTGAATGTGTCGGGAAGCTGCCGTCCTGCATCTGCAGAGTCAACAAGCCGTCCCCGTAGACCACGAACCAGTCCTGACCATTGATCCGCCCCAGGTCTCCCACAGCGGCCGCTCGCTCAATGCAGTAGTAGAAGTAAAGGTTGTGCTCCACCCGGCTGACAGGTTGAAAATTGCCGAGATTCCAGCTGAAGGCCCGATCCACACGCGCATCCATGGCAGTGGCCGCGATCGAGGCATTGTAGTCAGGAAAGGCGGGCTTCACTTCACCCGGCTCCACTTCCTCTTCCACCTTTTCCAAGGCCCCAAACGCCAAGTCCTGTTTTTCCGCGTCCGGCTTGGCCGCCTTGCGTGATCCATACAGCATCAGGCGGCAAATGCCCAGACTGCCCGCACCAGCCATGGTCATGTTGTGCGTCGAACTCCCCTGCCCTGGCCCCTCGTTGGTCCCCGGTCGGTAGGCCCAACCACCATCTCCATTCCCACTACGCATCAGAAAATCAGCCGCCCTGTCAACGGTCTCTGGCGCAATCTGCGCACCGGCTCGCTGGCAGGCCCATAATGCCAGCACCGCATACTGCGTCATGCTTATGTCGCCCGGATTGGTCGACGTGTCACTCCAGGAACCGTTGGCCCGCTGAGTCGCCATGACGTAATTGGCGATCACCTGCAGGTTGGCAAGGTAAGCGTCCTTGTCCAGATCCGCCATCAGCATGGCGTCCACACCCGCACCGTAAATGTGATCATACGGAGAAATCGGCTGATACTGCGCACCACCGGAACGCCCCGCAGAGGCCTGGAGGGCAGCAGCGACCGCCGGGTCCGCTTTCGACACACCACATTTGTACAACGCATACGCCACCAGAATCTGTTCGCCGCCGTGGCTGCCAAGTTCAAGCTGAGTCCGCAGGTAGGCGACACCCCGATCCACCGCCGCGTCAAATCGCGGTACTGTTGTGCTTTTGCGTTCGCCGTCCGCTGCAGCAGTGGTTGCCACGCCAGTCAACAACAGAATCGTGGCGGTCAGGAACCAGATACGCATGGCTGCTCCATCTTCACTGGTGAACAACTCGGCTGAACAACTGGCCCGAACTCTTCGGCACACAGGCACCGCCCCGGCATTCGTCACCCCCGGAAAACCACTGACGCCCCCCGGATGGAGGCCATGGCGAGGACCGGAGTTGATAATCCTGAAATCCTACCTTGGCCGCTTTTCCCTGTCAAACTGCGAATAACCAAGGCCTGCAGGGGTTGGCATTTTCCCTTGAGGTCAAGCGAAAATGTTCCACCCATTCCCCCCAGTCCTATCGCCGTTTACCACTGCACATATTGTTGTCCGAACCTTCAGGGCTCGGCAATCAGTTGAGCTGTCGCTCGGCGCAGCAATTCCAGCCCCAGCGGTGTGACCCCGCCATAGCTGCTGGTGCCGGCGTCCTCCTCGTTCGTCTTCACAATCTCCCCGTCCAATGGCACGTAGTCCGCAATGAACTCCTGCATCTGCTCCTGTGTCCACCCGCGACGACGCTGCAGTATCTGCAGATACTCAATCAACTGCTGGGCATCCCGCCACGCTTTCAGTCGCAGGGAATGTCGGATCACGGTCTGCCCCTCAGCATCCCGATCAAAGATAAACAGTCCCAACTGGTCTGCCTGCTTCAACGCCGAACCGTCCTTGTTCACCGTCTGCCAGGGAACCAGCCCGGTTGCCCCAAAACGCCATGAGTCCAGTGCCCACGCCTGCAGATTGCGATTCGTTTCCCAGACCTGATTGGATGTGCCGTAAATCCAGACACGAATTCCCTCCTGACGCATCCGGTCCATGACCAGCCGCCGGTAGTTTCGGAAAGCGGACGAAGAAACCACCCACAAGTCCCGACGCCCATCCAGCTGTCCCCGGGCGTATTCCGGGCGCGAAATGTCCATGCGATAATCAATCTTCACCGACGACGCCTTTGCGGTCCCACGATCCGTCAGCTCACCGAAATACCGCAGAGCACGATAGTCCCAGAATCCTGAAGGCTCATCCAGAATCCAGGGAGCTTTTGCGGGGTCCAGCAGAGACCCTTTATTGTTGAGATACACCTGAAACCGCGTCTGGTGCCATCCCCGCTCGTCCGCCAGTTTCACAAAACTGTCAAGGACGTTCGCAAACGTATCTCCGTACACCGGAGTCTCTGCAAAGGCCCGATAAGCGTCCGGATCACCGTTGAAGAACTGCCGACAATTCAACGGCCAGCTTTCATGAAAAGTCAGGTAGAATCCAGGTACCGGCACCGGGCCCCGATGACTTTTCGCGAACAATGAGCCATCCAGGCAGGGCCCGAATGCCTCAGCAAAATCCTCCCACCATGCTGTGGTCGCTCCCGGTTCAATCCGATCATATTTCTGATTGTCCATGCGGCGCCCCGATAGCAGACGCATGTCAAGATTGCTTTTGCGAGCGCCCGGTGCAGCCGTATTGTGCGAGTAATGCAGGATGTTGCTGTGCACTCGATGATCACAGGCCAGTCGCTGCAACTGATAATAATCCTCCACACGTTCCGGCAGCCCATACCCATTCATCTCACAGACAAATGAGGCTTCGCGAGGCAAGGCGAAGGGCAGGACGGTCAACTCAATCGGAAGACGCCTGCCGTCTGAGAGCGATAACAGTCCCGATCGCGTCCCCGGTCGCGCGTCAAACGGCACAAACAGGTCACCGACCACCACAGTATCCTCACCTGACTGCAACTGCACAGGCTGTGATAATGGCAGAAGCGGATCAACAATCCGACCATCGCCAGCGGGTACGTAGAGCCCACGCCACAACTCAGTACGAATCTCCGGATCCAGAGTCAGCTCCACTTGCACATCTCCGATGCCACGCACCAGAAGCTGAAAACTCACGACTTCTCCCGCTGCGGCAATCAACCGCACGCGCTGTCCGTCAAACAGGGGATTAGAAGTCCGATAGTCCGCCGGTAACTTGCCCACTGGCTGTCCCGCCGCGTCGTATTTGTCCGTGACCGGAATCACACTCAATCCGACAGAAGACTGCCCGGATGGCCCGGTTGCAGCAGTGACCGCAGGAACCTCCGCTTTGCGGAACCAATTGCCCCGCAGGACAGCCGCAGCCGATACCTGTCCCGTACGATTTCGCGTTACCACTCGAACTTCCTGAGTCGCCGCAGTGGTCACCGCGGCCGGCAAATCTCTGAGAGCCACAGTTTCACGGCCGCCGTCCAATCCCTGCCGAACCAATGGAATATTGTGTCGTGCCAGCGGAATCTCATTGACCGTGATCTCATAACAAAACCCGGACGCTGGTGGCACGAATGACAGCTCCACCTCCGTGGCACTCACCGATCGCACACGCAACTCCGTCACACTCCCCGGTGTGATCTCAGGCTGATCTTCCACATCCACCACGAGCACCGGTGCCCGTCCCGATTGGTCACGAGAATAGATCGTGGGATTTCGACTGTAGTCCGCCGAGTGCTCATGCAACGCCAACCCAAACGCGATCCCATTACTCATCGCATGCACCAGATCTGGTGGAATCGTCCAGTGATAACGACCGCCCACAATCTTCGATTCCACGTGATGCACCAGAGTCCCCGCGTTGCCGCCACAGACCGCAGGAAACCGCGCCCCCTCATAACCCCATCCCGGAATCCCTTCCACACCAGCCCACAAGCCGTTCGACTGCGCTTCACTCCACGGTGTGGCAATCGTCGAAATCGTCAGGTGCTCAATCTCCTGCTCCGCCCGCTCACAGATCAAAGTCGCCCCGGTCACCCGTTTCCCGGCAAGGGCAGAGACATCAAAGCTCATCGCCACAATATGCTGGTTTCCCTTGATCCGCAGACGCCCCTGACGCCCCGCGTTCTGCGACCACTCCCCGTCCACCATCACGATGGAATTATCCTGCGTGGCGGGAAGTTCCAACCGCTGCGGCAAACCGGGCAGCATTGCCACGCACACCGTCATGAACGACTGAATCAGAAACGCGGACATCAATCCCACAGCACAACTCCTCCCACCCACATCGCCCCACAACACCCATTAATTTCTAAGCCTACCAGCCCACCCCTCCACTTTCAATCCGCTGGATTTTTTGGTTTTTTGGGGCCATCCATCTGTCGTTTGACATCCACTATCAGTCCTTGTACTGTTTTTCTACCTCAACTCCATTTCGTTGTCGTGTACCCACGGCGGCATCAGACGGGGGCGTTCATCATGGCTCGAACAAATCGACGAGACGTCCTGGCAGACCACGACACACAGGTGGTCCTCACTATGGGGCCATCCATCTGTCGTTTGACATCGGCGGTCGGTCCTGGTACTTTTTGAAAGAAATTCCATTTCGTTGCCTTGCTTCCAGGGCAGCATCCGGCAGGGGGCGTTGATCATGGCTCGGACAAATCGGCGGGATGTATTGGCGGATCAGGACATTCAGGTGGTGCACTGCGTCAATCGCTGTGTACGACGCGCATTTCTCTGCGGCGATGACGAGCTTTCCGGCAAAAACTACGATCACCGTCGCGGATTGATCCGCAAACGTCTGGAATTTCTCGCCGGAATCATGGGCATCGAAATTCTCGGCTACGCCGTCATGAGCAATCATTTTCACGCGGTCCTGCGGAACCGACCGGATATCGTGGCCACGTGGTCAGACGCCGAGGTCGCCCGTAAGTGGTGGATGCTCTGCCCGCTGCGAAAAAACGAAGATGGTAGCCCCGCGGAACCCACCGACACGGAACTGAAGGCGATCCGTGCCGATCGTAAGACGCTGAAGGAAAAGCGGCGGAGGCTGTCCAGCATCTCCTGGTTCATGCGGTTCCTGTCAGAACGCATCGCGAAAGACTCAAACCGCGAAGACAAATGCACCGGTCGTTTCTGGGAAGGCCGCTTCAAAGCGCAGGTATTACTGGACGAAGCCGCCATACTCGCATGCCTGCAGTACGTCGATCTGAACCCGATTCGTGCTGGCCTGACGAAAACTCTCGAAGGCAGTCATTTCACAAGCGTTCAGGACCGCATTGAAGACTTGAAGCAGGCGAAGGAACAGTGTGCAGATACAAGTGGGCAGTGTGCAGAAAACGCCACACCAAC
>CAIYBH010000495.1 GCA_903924405.1 uncultured Planctomycetaceae bacterium
CCAGGGTGCATGGCACCGCGGGAGCATATTTCGCCCGGGCAATCACCATAAAAAACCCTTCGATCAAACTGATCGAAGGGTCGTTGTGTGTCAGACAGGAGTCAGGTCTGCAGGATCCGAGTCGGTGCGACAACGCGACCGAAGGTCCCGACAGTCCCGGCAGCTGAATTACTCAGCCTTCTTACCCTTGCCTTCGCGCTTGCGAGCTTCGAAAGCCTTGGCGAAGACGTCGTCAGCGAAAACCATGGCAACCTGATCGTCACCCTTGGCTGCAGCAGCCTTGCCCTTGCAGTCGCCACAGCAGAAGGCAACCTTCACGCCGCCGATTTCAACAGCCTGCTCTTTGTCAATTGCACCACCGGACAGTGGGCACTTGGTCTGTACGTACTGACGAGTCTGAGCGAGCTGCCAGTTGGCCTTCTGTGCGTACTTTGCTGGTTCCTTCTCGAAAGCCGCCTTGCACTTCTCGCAGCAGAAGAAGACCTTCTTCTCTTTGTAGTCGACAGCCTGCTCGCGCTTGGCGTCAGCACCGGATACCGGGCAGGTCGCCTTCCACTCGCGCTTCTCGCCTGGCTTCTTTTCGTCAGCAACCGAACCCGGAACGAACAGGGCAAGGCCCAGAATCACGGAGAACAGAACTCGATACATAGACCAACTCCAATACGAAAACTCTCGGACAAAATCACAACAGAACGGTTCCGGAAAGTGAACACTCGCGAGAACCCGCTGTTTCAACATCTTGACATTGAACTCGGATTGCTATCAGTTTGTCAAGACAGGCGGCCGTTTTTCGTCAACAAGCCGCATGCAATTTCTATACCTTTTTATCCACAAATGGTCGATTCCGGACGTGATCTGGTGGGAGTTTTGTTTGTGGCACAACCAGCGGCAGTGGCTGCACCCGTTTTGCCGGCAGCCGCTTTTCAATTCTGCAACTTCATGTCGACTCTGATTGCCAGCCCAAACCGGAAACGCTATGCTTACCGCACACCGGATGCCGGTGTATCCATCATCTGTTTGTGGGGTGCAGACTGCCGGACATCGCTGGCAGTTCCCGGACACAGATCGATCTGTCAGGGCCCATGGCTCAGTTGGTTAGAGCGTTCGGTTCACATCCGAAAGGTCACAGGTTCAAGTCCTGTTGGGCCCATTTCGCCGGAAACACTGGCGGGCACATTTAAAGAACCCGGAGAAACCCTCGGTTTTTCCGGGTTCTTTTTTGGTCTCACTCCTGCATTCGACCTGTTTCCACGCCTGTGGGGCTACTGGTGGGTCCGACAATACAGTCACCGCCCTCGCGTTTTTGCAGATCCCGGTTACCGTTTCCGTCGCCCCCCGATCAGGGCTCCCTGTGCGTGTCGGATTCTGTCGGCTGACCTCGGGTCGCTGGATGGTTAATTGATGTCTGCGTCTCGCCAGCGAAGCCGGTTCCCGACGCAGGCAATCGATTCCCGCGGTGCCATCGGATCCTGCCATTCACTGGTGCCCCATTCTCCTCGTTGAATTGCCGAGATGACTCGTACTTGCCTCAAAGGTGGTCTGATTTACGATCCCTGTCACGGGATTGATGGTGTCTGTTCAGACCTCTGGATCCAGGATGGACGGATCATTCCAGCACCTCTCGATCCGGATGATCGGGCTGAGATTCAAATCCGTGTTGAGGGCATGCTGGTGATGCCGGGTGGGGTGGATATGCACTGCCATATCGCCGGCCCGAAGGTGAACACGGCTCGAAAAATGCTGCCCCAGCAACGACGTGCGACCGCCCCGATGCCGCGCACCGCTCTTACGCGTTCGGGAACTCTGGGAACCGTGCCCAGCACGTTTACTACCGGCTACCTGTACGCGGGACTGGGGTACACGTCCGCTTTTGATGCGGCAGTGCCTCCGATTGGTGCTCGTCACGCCCATGATGAACTCCAGGACACACCGATTCTGGACAAAGGGTTCTACGTGATGATGGGCAACAACCATCTGATCATGGAACAGCTGAAAGCCGGCCCGCACGAATTGATTGACGCTACCGTCACATGGCTGCTGAACGCCACCGGGGGCTATGCGGTCAAGCTGGTCAATCCCGGTGGTGTGGAAATGTGGAAGAGTGGTGGCGATGGCTACTGCGGGCTGGATGACGAAGTTCCGATCCATGGCGTCACACCCCGGCAGATTCTGCGCGAACTGGCAGCATCGGCCGACCGCTTACGGTTGCCGCATCCAGTGCATGTGCACTGCAATCAACTGGGAATTCCCGGCAACTGGACAACGACTCTGGAAACCATGAAGGCCATGGAGGGAGCACGGGCTCACCTGACTCATATCCAGTTTCACAGTTATGGTGGTGGGCTCAGTGATCAGTCCACAATCTGTTCGCGCGTGGCCGAGTTGGCCGAGTATGTGAACAGTCATCCGAACCTGACGGTGGATGTCGGGCAGGTGATGTTTGGCGAAACCACCAGCATGACCGGAGATGGACCGCTGGGGCATTACCTGCACAAGGTCACCGGCCGCCGCTGGTTCAGCGGAGACGTGGAACTCGAGGGTGGCTGCGGTATCGTGCCGATCCGTTATCGTGATCGCAGCTTTGTGCATGCACTGCAGTGGGCCATCGGTCTGGAATGGTATCTGCTGGTTAACGATCCGTGGCGGATCGCGATGAGCACTGATCATCCCAATGGCGGTTCCTTCCTCGCATATCCCGAAATCATCGCCCTGTTGATGGATCGGGAGCGGCGGGCTGATTTTCTGCAGCGATTGCCTGAGTCTCTGCGGCGAGCCTGTCAGTTATCCGAACTGACGCGGGAATATTCGCTGAACGAAATTGCCATCATTACCAGAGCCGCGCCGGCTCGCATGCTGGGGTTGAAGTCAAAAGGTCACCTGGGTCCGGGAGCGGATGCGGACATCACGATCTACAGCCGTCAGGATGACGTCGAAGCGATGTTTCGCTTTCCAAGATATGTCTTCAAGGCAGGACAACTGATCATTGACGACGGAGAAATCCGCGCCACGACCAACGGGCAGACGCTGATGGTGCGCCGCCCCGACAATACCGACGCACAGCCCGTGATTCGCGACTGGTTTCAACGCAATTCCACAATTCAGTTCGAAAACTTTCCCGTGGATGCGCATGACGTCGGGGAACGTGTGCAGGTCTTTGAGCTCACCGACGAAGCGGTCTGAGGGATCAGGGCCCCCCCCGTCCACCTTTCCGATTCCAATCCCGGTGCCTATGCCCACCGCAAGTCGCACCGGCACCATTAATCACACCGCCATCATTCCGCCCACCCTTTGGAGCGTTCGAGAGCTTTTGTCCAGCCGGCCTTCAGGCTGTCGACCTGCGATTTTTTCATCTGTGGTTCGAACACCCGATCAATCTTTGACAATCCCGGAATGGACTCCGGAGACTTCCAGACACCGGTGGCCAGCCCGGCCAGGCAGGCGGCTCCCAGAGCCGTGGTTTCGAAGACTGCAGGACGAATCACGGGCACCCCCAGCAGATCCGCCTGAAACTGCATCAGTGTGTCATTGACCGCAGCCCCACCGTCGACACGCAGCGCAGAAATTCGTATCCCTGAATCCTGTTTCATCGCGTCCAGCACATCCGAAACCTGATAGGCGATGGATTCAAGCGCGGCTCGCGCAATGTGCCCGGCATGACTTCCGCGGGTCAATCCGGCGATCAACCCCCGAGCCCACGGATCCCAGTGCGGTGCCCCAAGGCCGGCAAAAGCCGGCACGACGTACACCCCCCCATTATCCGGGACTGTGTTCGCCAGCTTCTCAACCTCAGACGACTGACGGATGATCTTCAGTCCATCCCGAAGCCACTGAACGACAGCCCCG
>CAIYBH010000496.1 GCA_903924405.1 uncultured Planctomycetaceae bacterium
AGTGCCAAACCCGGGCCATAGTGCCAAAACCCAGGCCATCCATTTGCTGTTAACTCCAACCTCGTGCTCAGCGCACCGGTGCTTGTGCTCGAAACGCCCCTGAATCGAAATGGGGCCATCCATCTGTTGACGACGACCACAAGTCCTTTCCACAATCGCTTTTGCGTCGAATCATTCGCGCGTTGACGCAGCGGCAGATGCAGAGTTTCCAAGCCCCGGCCCCAATCCGTGTTTCGCTGTGTTCAGCCGTGGTTGAAAAAATTGCGTGGCCAAAACCCAGGCCATCCATTTGCTGTTAACTCCAACCTCGTGCTCAGCGGTGCTCGTGATCGTGCTTGTGCTCGAAACACCCCTGCACCTACAGCGGTCAATCCCCTACCAACCGGAAGCGCCAGCGACGAACCCAGCAAGCCGTGCCTCGCTGGCGCTTCGGGTTAGTGTTCAAAAAGCCGTTTCCCAGCCGATTTTCCCCGCCTTTTCCCCGCCTTTTTCCCGTTATTGACACGAATTTACCCTCCCGGCCTGCCTGGTCACGCGGTATGATCCACCAGGCAGTGCCCCAAATTCCTCGTGGGGGGGCTCAACCGTCCCCGCCGCCGGCAACACGGTATTCAGCGCTGCTCAAACTGCCACCGCCGATTCCAAAGTGCAAATGTGACAGGAACCTCCGTCATGTCCCAGGGATCACTTCAACTCCCCCAGACGACTCTCGATCGGCTGGTTCAGTTCCGCACTCTGGTCCGCCGTGTCAAAGTGACCGAAGCGGTCCTCGCTGCGGCATTCGGAATCCTGTTGTCCTGGATCACTCTGTTCCTCGTCGATCGGGTCATGGATACACCATGGACTGTGCGACTGCTGTGTCTGGTCGCCGGGGCAATCGGCCCCGTGGTGCTGATCCCCACAAAGCTGTACCGTTGGATCTGGGGAACTCGGCAACTGGAACAGGTTGCGATGCTGCTTCGCCAGAAACATCCGGCCCTCGGCGATCAGGTGCTGGGGGCTGTCGAGCTGGTGCACAGCAAACGCGAACCCTCGGGAAGTTTGCGTCTGGCCCAGGCGGCCATTGATCAGGTAGATGCGATTGTTCGCCATCGCGATTTTTCTGAAGCCGTTCCCAACCCGCGTCACCGCCGCTGGGCCTGGGTGACGCTGGTGCCCGCCATGCTGGTCCTGCTCACCTGCGCCGTGATTCCCGCCGCGGGCTGGAACGCAACGGTTCGCTGGCTGTTTCCGTGGAGCTCCATTGAGCGATTCACCTTCGCCCGCATCACCTCGATCCCGGAACGGATTGTGGTGCCCCACGGCGAAGAGTTTCCGCTGACACTGACGCTTGACACTTCCACAGTCTGGATACCAGCTGCGGCCACCGCCGACCTGCCCGGGCTCAGTCCCCTGCGCTCGCCGCAGAATGCCGGCCACTATCAGTTCGTCCTGCCAGCACAAACTCGATCGACCGAATTGCACCTCCGTGCCGGAGACTGGACGCGGACAATCCAGCTGGAAGTGGCTGACCGCCCGGAACTCTCAAGGCTCGTTGCCAGCGTCAAGCTGCCGGACTACCTGCAATACAGTCAGCCACTCGCCACCGATGTCCGCGGGGGTACCATGTCCGTGCTGAAGGGCGCATCAGCCGCGTTCTCTGCCGAGATCAGCCGTCAACTGATGACGGCAACCATCGACGGTCAGGCGGCAAAGGTTTCCGGAGCCACCATTGCGGCGCCTGCGATCACCGTCGCTGACTCCAGAACGCTGGAATTCGCCTGGCAGGATCAACTGGGGCTGTCATCAAAACAGGCCTTTCAACTGAAGCTGCAGGCCGTGGACGACAAAAAACCCGAAATTACGATGCAGGCGACCGAACCCCTGCAGATTGTGCTCACCACCGACACCGTCACCTTTGATCTGCAATCCCGCGACGATTTCGGAATTCGACAGGTCGGCATCGAATGGTCCGGAGTCGGTGATCCCGTCGCCAACCCTGTGCCTCAACAGGGCGACGCGCTGGTCGAAACCGGAGCCCCCGAGAAAACACGTCTTGCCGGACGAGCTGCCTTCTGTGCTGCCACTGCAGGTGTCGAAGCCCAGACTCTGGAACTTCGCGCGTGGGTCGACGACTATCTCCCGGAACGTGGTCGCACCTACTCCACCCCCACCGTGATCCACGTCATGACTCCGGAACAGCATTCCGTCTGGGTCATGGAACAGCTGCGACGCTGGGCCGGCATGGCAGACGATGTCTACGAAGAAGAAATGCGTCTGCACGACGTGAATCGCGAATTGCGTCAAATGACCGCCGAACAGATCAACACACCCGAAACCCGACGTCGCATCGAACAGCAGGCCACCGCCGAAAAAACCAATGCCCAGCGACTGGACAGCGTGGTGGCACAAGGCGACGAACTGGTGCGACAGGCCATGCGCAACCGCGAAATGCTCGTCGGCCACCTCGAAACATGGGCCAAAGGACTGCAGCAACTGCGGGAGATCTCCAAAAACCGCATGCCCTCCGTCTCCGATCTGCTGGCCCAGAGCGCTCGTGCATCAGGTCGTCCGGGAACTCCCAATGCACAGAAACCCGGACCTCAGGCGGGCAACAATCGCGGCTCACAAACCGCCGGCCCCGGCAATCCAGCTCAACCCAAAGAACCCGGCAAACCACCTGCTGCCGTGCCGTCCCTGTCCGATGTCGAATCCGGGTTCAACGAAGCCGCCAAACAGGACCCACAGGCCCCGGCGAACGCCGCCAGCAAGCCCAGCGCTCCAAAATTCGGCCTGCCTTCCACGGTCCTTCAAGGCGGCCCTGCCACACCTCCGGCCCCCGGCACCCAAAGCCCCGCTGAAGAGAAGCTCGGCCAGGCGTTTGAGGAACAGTCCAGCCTGCTGGCAGACTTCCAGAAAGTTCGCGACGATCTGCAGAAGATCATGGATGACCTTGAAGACAGCACCTTCGTCAAACGCCTCAAATCCGCCTCACGCGAACAAATGCAGGTGGCTGAAGGTCTGAATCGAACACTGTTCGATGGCTTCGGCGTCTCCTCCGGAACCACCGCCGAATCCGTCACGCGACTCACCGAACAACTGGCCGCGCGCGAAGCCGCTCAGAGTGACCGACTCCGCATCATTCAGGACGACCTGCAGGCCTACTTTGACCGTCGATCCGAACAGAAATTCGAACGCATTCTCCGCGAAATGGACGAAACCGAAGTCGTGTCCAAAATCAGCGAACTCGGGGAAGCCGTCCGCACCAACAGATCCGGCACATCCATCTCTGCCGCAGAATACTGGGCCGACACCCTGGACCGCTGGGCCGAAGAACTGGTCTCTGCTTCCAAATGCGGTCAGTGCAAAGGCGGCAACAGTGACAGCCTGCCCCCTGCAATCGTCCTGGAAGTGCTCCGCATCCTTGAAGGCGAAATGGACCTTCGTGAAGAAACCCGTGCGGCTGAGAAGGTTCGCAACGGACTTGCCGCTGACGCCTACGCCGCCCGCGCAAAAACCCTCGCCAATTCCCAGCAGGCACTCTACGAACGCTGCGTCAACGTCGTCATCGACATCGAAGCACTGCCCATGGGCGCTCAGAAGTTTGGTCGGGAGATTCAGATCATCGAAGCAGCGGCCAACGCTATGGGCGATACGTGGAAACTGCTGCAGACACCGACCACCGACGCCCCGGTGATCGCTGCCGAAACGGAAGCGATCGAACTGCTGCTGCAGTCCCGTCGCGCCAACCCCAAAGGTGGCGGCGGCGGTGGCGGATCCAACCCCGGCGGCGGCGGTTCCGGCAGCACCAATGAAGTGGCACTGGAACTGTACGGTCCGTCAGCAGATCCCAACGCCCGCGTCGAGCAGCGACAGATTCAGCAAGCCACCGGCACCACCTCCGATCAGGTTCCCGCCGAGTTCCGTGATGGTGTGGACGCGTTTTTCAACGCCATCGAAAACCGCTGAAAACATCCCCACCCCGATCCCCGTGCTCGTGCTCGGAGTGCCAGAGTTCGGCCAACCAAAGCGTTGAACGGGGCGATGGGAATTGCGGGCAGGTCGACTCGTGTCGCCCCGTTGGGGCTTGGGGGCGATTAATACCCTGTATTCCATGGGCTGACGCCCATGGCGACATCCTGTCGCCGCTCCGCGGCTGAATCGCAAAACACGCGCGGCTTGCGGGGCGGCCAAATCGGGCCCGGGGCCAAACCGGTGCCATCCATCCTTGTGCTCGTGCTTGTGCTTGTGCTTGTGCTC
>CAIYBH010000497.1 GCA_903924405.1 uncultured Planctomycetaceae bacterium
CAACTGACAACTGACAACTGGGAAATATGGGGTCATCCACCGTTCGATTGACAGCAATGACGAGTGCTGGTGCGATGGTGGCAGTATGCCATTGCAGAAAACCAGCATTCTGGCCACCAATGGAGCGCTGCATCCACAGGTGTTGAGCATTGTGGAACGCCGCCTGAAGCGCTGGCAGAGTGCCGCACCCCATTCCTGGTCGCTCTTTTGGTTCACCCTGTTCCCACTTGTGGAACCTTCGACGGGTCATGCCAGCCCTGGGGTGCGTGATGCGCACGCAGGCGGGTATCTGGACATTCCGGAGAACACTGACCATGGAACAGCCCCCGCGCTGGCATGGCTCTCGATGTTCAGCAGGCTGCCACCCATGCAGCGCTTTTCACCACCGCCGTGGAAGACTCTAACCCCATCGCCCTGGTCTTCAATCTCGTCAGTCAGGTCCCTCAGAAAAGCCCGCCGGAAGGTTTCCGGCGGTCCCCCCTTTACCTTTCAGAATCTGACTTCCGCCCGAACAGCGATACCGTCGAATACCAGGCTTTCGCTGACCCCTCGAGGTGCATCAGCCTGAACCGCATCCACAAACTCGGGCATCGTCACGACATTTCCCCAGTACCCGAACATATACCCCACGGTTGCCCGGAAGCACCCGTTCTCGCTCAGATACCCCGTGCCGAATTCCAGATCCAGCTGCGGCACAATCCGATCTTCCTCAATACCCGCAATTGCCTGGGGGCCGGCGAAGATGGATGACTGACGATACTGAGAATCAAACCGTCCGGCGAGCAGGCTGAGTGCACCGCGGTTATAGAAGAGCAGGCCGTGGCAGTTGCAGCGTTCAAAATCCAGTCCGAATCGCGGCCCGTAGCCAGCAAAATCAATATCCCCGGTCACGTCAACCGCTCCCTGGATCTGCTGATTCACCGTCAGATCCTGATTGAGTCCACCGTAACGAAATCCGGCAGAACCATTCAGCCGATAATCACAGTTACCGACCAGCGTCTTTGAGTAGGCGGCATCCACAGACTCAAAATCGATACCGTAATTCCCACTGGCAGAAAGACTGTCACTCGCCACATTCACGGTGTTGGGATGGACAACTTCCGAACGCAGAAACGCGTTGGGCAGCGGATCACCCCCGGGAAGAACGACACTATCACTGGCATTGCTCTGAAAACTGGTCCACGCAAAGACGAAACTGGAGCAGTCATCGATCGCCAGGGTACCGCCGATGCGATAGCCCGAACGATATCCAGGACTGAGCATCGCGGTCTGGCCGACAGGCACTGCGGTATTGGTCGTTCCGTCGACCGGAGTCGCATAGTCCAGGTCCTGCTGGCGAGCAGTCAGGAACAACCAGTCAGCGGAAATGCCACTGCAGTGCGTCCACCATGGCAAACTGACTTCGGGCGGACAGACTGCGGGCGGGCAGTATGCCTGCTGCTGCGGCTGTATCGACTGGAGCTGTGGCGACTGCAATTGTGGCGACTGGTACTGCGGTGGCGAAAACTCGTCATAGGCGTTACTCTGACTGACAGTCGCGGTACGCAGTTTGCCCGTGCGAAACGTCCCCTCAAACAAAGGTTCCGCATAGTTTGCGGGAGAACGAAACCCCTCCTGGGCGACCGCCTGACGCAGGCTGATTGCCACAAAGTATACGATCAGAATTCTGCGGTACGTCATTGTGCCCTCCATGGCCATGCCACCTCTTCCGTGACGACTGCTGGAACGGAAGACGGCGTTCGTGAAACGAAATCACTCAGGAATTCTCGGGTGTGCAGATCCATCGGCACACCTGTCGCAGAAAGAATCGACGACGACTCCCTGTAAGATCAAACGATTCCCTGTGGATACGACGCAGGGCAGGGTTATTGCTCAGTGGGTAAACGTGAGACTAAGTTGGCAGACCTGACGATGAGCACCGCCGTCACCTGCAGCCACACCCTGCTCCCAAATGCTCCTCTCACTGACAATCCACTCGATCTAAAGACAGGAGAATCCATGTAATTACTAAGCCATTCAGGTTTGTGAGCATGGGATAAATAAGATGAATGCGGGAAGGGCATAAAATTATCTTTGTTTCATTGTCGAAGGAGGTGTAGAAGTATCGGTCGTTTCACAACAGGCAGCGTCAAAGCTGGCCCTGTTGTTGATATCGGGGCAATCAATACGGCTGTGTCTGCCATGAAATAGAATCAGGAGTTCTCGGGATGTCGCTGAAACACTGGCTGGAAACCCTTCGTGTACCGTTTCGCAGAACTCGCAATGGCAGGATTCCCCGTCAAAGATCCCGATACTCACCCACAGCCGTTTCTGCCTCAGAACGGCTGGAAGAGCGAGCATTGCTGACAGCCAATTTGTTTGTGGACTTCGGGGATCGATTTCCCGCCGGCACTCTGGTAACGACGGAGGGGGCGTTTCGCGATATCGCCGACGATGTGATACCCGGCAATCGCATTCTGGGACCACAGCTGGAAGACACCACCGGCTATAACCCGGCAACAGCACTGCATGTTGTTGCTCAGTCTTTTACCTCAACTGAGCGCGCTCAGATGCTGGCGACGGTGATTCGAGCTTATCAGCCCCTTGACGTTAACGTCGTCGAATTGACAACGACGCCGTTTACGACAGAAGACGGGCGATCTGTTTTGGGCGCGACCAGCATGGCCGACGTGATCACGACTTTGCGCGGGGGTAACGCGGCATGGAAGGATGCCTATGTGTTCGTCGGTCGGTTTATCGCGGATCCTGGTGGCCCAAATCAGGTCATTTACGGTCCATCTGGCGGCGGCACATCTCCGGTTAATGGGCTGGATACATCAGACCTGAATTCCGGACAGAATCTGCACGACGACGTGGCCGTGGTGTTTACGGACACAA
>CAIYBH010000498.1 GCA_903924405.1 uncultured Planctomycetaceae bacterium
CACTCGGCAGTGTGAGAAGCATTCAGATTAAGTGCAATTCTCGCGGCGTCTAACTCAGAATTCGCACAAACTCACCAACAACCCCAGGTCATCGGCATCGCCACTTTCAAGCAGAATTGGTTGGTATTCCGGGCTCAGAGCCTGCAATTCCATCGACGGATGGGTCAATCCACTCTCGTTTGGCGTCCTGACGGAATGGTACTGCTTGGTGGCGAATCGTGATTCTTCTCCGGTTATCGAACCACGCTGAACGTAGACGAGGACGAGCAGCACACGACCTTCTCGTGAACCTGCCGGGCACGGACGAAAAAGGCACTACGAACCATTTGGAATTCGTGGCTCCATGGAATGCCCCTGCACCCGAGCGATCAATATCAGAGTTGCAACCTCAGCCTGCAACCCGATCACCCGAGACTTGCGTTCCGCCACCTGATCCATCTACACGCAAATGACCGCCTGCCCCTCAGGCGATTGACGAGCGATCACATTTGCCGAGGCGCTCAATCGCAAACCGATGTCGATGATCGACTGGATTGCCAGGCTCGACGACTTTCTGAAGCTCTCCGACCGCGAGATTCTCACCCACGCCGGGACGATTTCGCACGATGCGGCCAGGGAAAAGGCCGAGGCTGAGTTCGTGCGGTTCAAAGCTCAGCAGGCCGCGTTGCCGCAGCCGGTCGATGAGCACTTCGCTCAGTCGCTCGACGCACTGAAGCAGATAGAGTCCCGGGCCAGGGAGGCGAAGAAGAAGGTCGCGGGCAAACCGGCGCCGCAGAAGAAGGCGGCGAAGAAGTCGAAAGGTAAGAAACGTAGCGATGACTGATTTCTACTTCCATCACCGGCAGGAGCAATTATCCACGGCAATCAGCCGTGGGAGCGGAGCCCCGCTTTGTCTCTATTCTTTTGAGGTGACGCAAGGACGATAACGGATCAATTGCAGAGGCACTCCACCCGGCTCCAGAAGTCTTGAAGGCGTTCGCGGTGTCTACTGGTTCGATTTACGACCAATCGTTCAGCCTTTCGGTGGCTTCTCTGGCTTTGATGTATGTCCGCGAGAAGGATCTGAAGATCCCTGAAAGAATTGGCAAGGCCCCGTGGAAGTTTCGCACAAAACTGGAACTGGCTGCCGAGCTTGTGGAATGGTGCGTTACGCTGTTTAAAAACTGGTTTCGCAAACGTGTCATGGTGGTCGCCGATGGAGCGTACGCTAAGCGACCTTTTCTGAAACGAGTGAAGGCGACGGGGGCGGTGGTGGTCAGCCGCCTGAGAAAAGACGCGGCGCTGTTTGATGTCCCTGTAGCCGCAAAACGCCCTCGCAGGGGCCGTCCGCGCAAGTACGGGAGGAATCAGATCTCGCTGGCACATCGCGGCGGACATCGACATGGCTGGACGACGACTCGGATGGTGTTGTACGGCAGAGTGGGTGGCTTTCCTCTGTACGGACCCAAATGTGTCGCCGGAAATGATGATAGAAAGCGTGGCCGATCGTTCGGCCATAGAACAGAATTTCCATGGCGTGAAGGAAGTGCATGGTGCGGGCGAGCAGCAGGTCCGAAACGTTTGGTGCAATGTCGCGTGCTGGAACCTGTGTCTCTGGCTGCACTCAATGGTGGAGTTGAGGTCATGGAGGCGTTCAGGGACCACATTGAAGCAGCGGGATGACCGTCCACGGGATGACCCCACTCGCCGCCCCAGTCACGCAGATCGCCTGAGAACACTGAAAAAACACACGCTTCACTAGACATTTTCCGCACTACCTCGCCGCCAACGTGCTGCTCGAAAAATCCAGCGTCTGTTTCAGGCGTTGGCCAGACTGGTCAACTGAACTAAGGAATTGTCAGAAAGTTCAGTACCAGAGTATCGCAGATTACCCATAGTGGCGCAATCGCCTTGGGACAAATGGTTGTCCAGGCAACGTAAAATCCTCCGGGTTTTTCAGCCTTTTTCGGTTGCGTCCAATAACCGCCGATGGCTCTCAACACAGCGTGGAGGTCAAGGGCCGACTACCCCTTGCTTGTAATCGCAGCCTGAATTCGCCGGGCGAGTTCATCCGGTGTGGGGCGAGTGGCCGCTGAATGATGGTAGCCATCACCACCAAGGGCGAGATCACCTTTGCTTTGGCTCAGACTTTGGATTGCATTTGCAGACAAGTTGGTGAGACCCCCCAACCAGATCAGCCCCGAGTAATTGCTGAGGTATTGTGCAGTCAGTTCAGACAGGGTTGTGAGTCCTTCCAGACAAATGCTTTCCCCCTGACTTCTTGCCAAACCTCTGGCAGCTTTGTCTGACAGGGTCTTCAGTCCGCTAAGCTCAAGACTCCCCGGGTAACCGGATCCCAGAATTTCGGCAACGCTGTCAGGCAGCTGCGTCAATCCACCCAACGACAGGAATTCCTCATTTCGATAGCCCGTTAAAAGTTCCGCAGCATCGTCATCAATGCTACTGAATACACTCAAATCAACCGATACGTCGTCGGCAAGAAACTGCGAGGCTATCAGCTTGGTAAGTCGGCGTTCCGCGTTCATTTATGTTTCCTTTGGAAAATGGAGGTCCAGACTCACTTCGGCACATTTCGCATACCGTGGATGGTGGGATGACAGAACTGATTGATTGATGATGTGTTCACATCGACCGTTGATTAAACAACATGCGAACATTTCAATCAGCAGTATTCACAAGGTTAGTACCTGTTCGGCCGTTATCGAATTGTCTGAAAATCCGCTTCCGCAGGATTCCGTGATCAATTTTCCAGCCGTTTACCGGCACTCTTCGACGATTTCTTCTCGCTCTCCGTGCTTTCTTCTTTGATGTCTTCCACAGTGATTTCCAGCTGCGACCTAGGCCTCAACCAAGCGAACTCGTTAGGAGGATCGGCTGGAATTTTTGAACAAGGCCTGAGAATTCCCTGTGGAAATGCGTTGATCTGGTATCAACACCAAACCAATACGCCGAACCGCATGGAGGATCTCAGGTGAAACGTGAGTATCGCATCCAAGATGGCCAGACGCAAGTTTCGAGTTCTTAAGCGACTTGAAATGGCTCGGCAACGACGATTTATGCGGGGATTAGATTCCACGAGTGTCATCGGTGCCAATTCGATCCAGTATGCACTGTCGGAGCGGAGTCATGCGATCAATTATGGTGGAATCGGCATGATGATGAAGCTGGTACAAAACACTGAACTCGTGGATGCAATTGAAGGTTCTTCTGACTTGTTTGTGGGAGCCTCGGGAATTGACTGAAATTCGCGAAGTGTGAAGATGCGGTTTTTTGCGAGGCTGACGCATGAATCCGCTTTCACAGCATTATCACCAGCTGACTGGGCTGAATCAGGACTGGCTGATCACTGATGTTCAACTGGATGTCCAGCAGCGGACGCTGACTCTGCCGCTGGAGTTCATAGGCGATCGAGTGAGTTGCCCCGAGTGTGGTGCTGCGTGTTTGATGAAGGATCATGCAGCGGATCGCCGCTGGCGTCGTCTGGATGCGATGCCGTTTCAGTCGATTCTGACGGCAAGGGTTCCCCACTGCTCCTGTGAAAAATGCGGTGTGAAGACTATGGCCGTTCCCTGGGCCGACAGGCACAGCCGTTTCACGCTGTTGTTTTAAGCCTTTGCCATCGATGTGCTGCAGGCGTCTCAGACGCATTCAGGCTGCGGCATGACTGCCTTCACAACATGCGACAGTACCATTCTTCCACACCTCACTCTCTACAAAACGCTGCTCTCCCTCTCTCACTCAACCGGTTTCCGCATGAGCCTTCTTTCCCCGGTATGCTCCGAGTACACTGCAGGATTCACGGGGTTGCTGGTGTGATGTACTTAAACTCCAGCAACTCCACTCCGCTCAGCGACCACCTTCCCAGATCACTCCGCCGGCCCGAACAGAACCATGAAGACAAACGCACTCCGGAAATTTCGCGAACGCCTGTCACGAAATGAACCCGTCTTCGGAATCTGGGTGACACTGGAATCCGCATCCATCACGGAAATGGCGGTCGCACTGGGACTGGACTGGGTGGTGATTGACGCAGAACACGGCCACCTCGACTGGAAGGACATCAACGAACATATCCGGGCGGCGGTTCGCAGCGATACGGTCGTTCTGGTACGACTCGCGGAACGCAGTACCGCGCTGACCAAACGCGTTCTGGATATCGGTGCCGATGGGGTAGTTATTCCGTGGATTGAGACCGCAGACCAGTTGCGAGAAGCGGTTCGCGACTGCTGTTATCCCCCGGAAGGTCGGCGTGGTATCGGCGGAGAACGTGCCACGGCATGGGGCCAGTGCATGGCCGAGCACACCGCTGAGGCCAATCAGAATGTGCTGGTGATCCCGATCCTTGAACGTGTGCAGGCCGTTCCTCACCTGTCCGAACTGTGCCGTGTCGATGGAGTCGACGTGTTCTTCTTCGGCCCTGCCGATTTCTCGGCGTCTGCCGGATTCCGTGGTCAGTGGGAAGGCCCTGGTATCGCCGAGCAGATTCTGGCGATGAAGGACGCTTTGACCGCATCCGGAAAGTTCTGCGGGGTACTGACAACTGGACTCAGCGATTTGACACAGCGCGTGAATCAGGGATTCCGCATGCTCGGCCTGGCCTCAGACACAGGACTGATGCTGCGGGCCCTGCACCAGGCTCTGCAGGTCGTCGACCGTGATCGTTCGCCGGCTACCAGTCTTTCGCCCACGGACGGCCGAGCTCTACAACAGCCCCTACCCCGACGCCCGGCACACATTCAGCCGGATCGTGACGCATTGATTGCCACGCTGGCTTCTGCGTCCACCGTAGAACTTCAGCCAGACATCACAGTCAACCCGATGGTAGGCGGCTTCAACACAGCGCAGCAACTGACAACCGCCATCGTCACTCTTCAGCCCAATGCCCTGCTGGCGTGCCACCGCCATCCCTGCAGCGAATCCATCACCGTCCTGAGCGGAACGCTGGAGATGCAGGTCGAGGGACGGCTGTACCGCCTTTCGCCGCTGGACAATATTGTGATCCCTCGCTGGCTGCCGCATACGGCTCGGAACCCGGATCCAGCCACCCCCGTCCGACTGCACGCAGCAATGCCCATGAGCTTTCCGGAACGCGAACCGGTCTCCAGGCAGTTCCCCGAGATTCCAATGCCCGATATCTCGACTGGAATTCCCGGCATGGAACGCGTCACACGCTTTGCCAGCGCAAAACGCACCTCCGGAATCGGACCGGCTACTGAGTTCATCGACTATTTCAATTCCAATCTCGTACCAGGCATTGAAATGAGTGGCGGGTTTGCGCGATTTCAGCCAGGCGGACGACTGCCCGCGCATCTGCATGACTTTGACGAATCCATCTGTATCATTCGGGGCCTTGCCACCTGCTTTGTGGAAGGGCAACAGTACGCTCTCGACAACTGTGCCACCGCAATGGTTCCCCGGGGACGAGTTCACTTTTTTCGCAACGATTCCACAGACATCATGGAAATGATCTGGGTCTACGCCGGTCCGTTGCCGGAACGCATCGTCGTCGACGAAATCTGCGCTCTGGCTCCTCCGGAAAACCCGCGGAGCAGTTGCCCATGAATCCCGCTGATCATCCTGCATTTCATGTGCGACTCACTGCGGACTTCTACGACGCGGCCGGACAGCCGAAGTTCGACGACCTCGGACTTGGTGTGTTCCAACATTCCCCGCATGTCCATGTCTCCGCATTCCCCCAACACCAGTCCGTCATTCAGTCTGAACAACTGACGGGGTGCCACGCAGCACTCGTTCTGTCACCACGCGTCACTGCGCAGTCTCTGCAGGATGCTCATGATCTGCTGCTGATCGCCCGCTTCGGTGTCGGCTTTGATAACGTCGACGTGGATGCCTGCACGGAACGTGACGTGCTGGTGTCCATCACTTCCGGTGCCGTGGATCGTCCCGTGGCTGAAGCCACGCTGGGATGGATGATCGCCCTGTCACATCACATGCTGGTGAAGGACCGGCTGGTACGCACTGGGCAGTGGGACGCACGAACCCGTTACATGGGACGCGAGCTGCGAGATCGACAACTCGGCGTCATCGGACTCGGCGGAATCGGACGTGAACTGGTTCGACTGCTGCAAAGTTTCGGCATGCAGCCACCGATCGCCTTCGATCCCGCATTGCCTCCGCATGTCTTTTCCGAACTGGGAGTCCGACCGGTCTCACTGCAGGAACTGCTGCAAACCTCAGACTTCGTATCTATCCACTGTCCGCTGAATGCACACACACGCAATCTGATCGGTGCTGCAGAACTTCAGCTCATGAAGCCGGAAGCCTGCCTGCTGAATACAGCTCGCGGCGGAATTGTCGACGAAGATGCACTTTTCAACGCCCTGCAGAACAACCAGATCGCCGGAGCGGCACTTGACTGCTTCGCCGAAGAACCAGTCATCCAGCCCAGCCGTTTCGCACAGCTCGACAACGTGCTGCTTGCGCCGCATTCCATCGCGTGGACCGAAGAGCTGTTCCGGGATATCGGACACACGGCGTGCTCAGGAATCCTTCGCACGTCGCTCGGACAACGCCCTCCCGGCGTTCTCAATCCCGTCCTGTTCGATCGCCCCTCATTCCGGAAAAAGTGGTCTCGCTGGATAGCCTGAACAGTCAGCCAAGCCACAGGGTCACACAACGTTGGGATCCGGCATCACCACGAAAATCCGGCACCAAGGATGCCACCCAGCGAATCATTCTGAACGTCTCCGATCAGACCACCCCGCAGGAAAAAGTTATCCGTCGCCCAGTAAACCAACTCAGTGCGATAAACAGATTCGTCGAATCGGCCCTTCGTTTCCACTTCCAGAATACTGCGCCACGCCAGAGTCTCAGTCAAACTGACTTCGGCCCCGGGATTCACAGCAAAGCGTGTTTCCATGTCGCCCACAGACAAACTGAATGGGCCGGCTGAAATATCGGCAGCAACAAACTGAGTACTAATGCCGGTCTGAAGGAATGGGCGCACCGTATCAGACAGGTAGAGATAGGTATTCAATCCCGTCGTGAACGATCGAAAATCGGCGTCGACCGAAATACCACCCTCGGATCCACGCAGATTCAGCCCGACAGATGAAAGAAACACATCCTGCCCCAGAAACTCCGGCAGTTTGGAATTCCACCGAGCAGGAACGTTGAACGTCGTGGAATATCCACGCACCCGCGCATCCGCCCCAGCCACATCACTGGCACCGTCGATGTGCAGATACTGCAGATCCACATAACGGCGGCCCACAAGCCACGGCTCCACCGGTTCGCACTCCACCACCGGTTCGCACTCATAAAACGGATTCTGTGCGGCGACCATGCCAGCATTCATGACAGACAGCAGTGGCAGAATCGTGAAGAGAAGTCGTCTCATGAACTCACAGGCTCCGGCAAACCGTATGAAGGATGAAGGATGAAGGATGAAGGATGAAGGATGCAGGCTGAAGGATGAAGGATGCAATTCCACGAAGTGTGCTTCCCGGTTCACAAACCGCTGCCAGGAAAGACTCTCGCGTGTGGGACATTACCCGCGGTAGGCATCCCCCTGAAGATGGCTCCTTCAGTGTTTTCAGAATGTGCTCAACTGCATTCTCATCACTCGCGAAAAATTCGC
>CAIYBH010000499.1 GCA_903924405.1 uncultured Planctomycetaceae bacterium
ACAGGATGGTCCCGCCGTCCGCCCTTCGGCCTTCAGGAACTGCTGTCCCAATGGCCTGCGGTGTCCGCCAGAGCGTTGTGTTGCTCGGGCGGACACCTGTGTCAGCCGGCAATTACTTCTGTGGTGCCACATCCTGTGTCTGTGCCGCGAGGTATTCCAGCAGATCGATGAATTCTGCTGGAGCGATCGCGGCGGCGAGCCCTTCCGGCATGCTGCTCTGGTTCTGAACAACACGTTCTTCAATGTCGGCCTTGGCGATTTTTCGGATGGCCTTGCCGTCGAAGAGTTCTACTTCCGTGTCGTTTTCTGCCACCACCAACCCGGCGGTCGGCATGCCATCGGTGGTTACAATCAGTGTGGAACGGTACTTTTCCGCCACTTCGGCGTTGGGATCAACGACCGACTGAACAAGTTTGACCTTATTCATGCGTTTGGCAACTCCGGCCAGGTTCGGGCCGAAATCGCGTCCGTCTCCATTACCGACCTTGTGGCAGGCTGTGCAACTTCGGACGAAGACTTCGCGTCCGCGATTGACGTCGCCTTTCAGGTCCGCCAGTGCCGTCATGGCCTTGTTACGTTCTTCTTCCGGTTTTGGCGTCTGGGACAGCAGTGATTGAATGAACGGCAATGCCGCAGCTCCGGCTTCAGACGCTGCAATTAATCGCTGTACAATCGTGCCGGCACGGGGATTGAGTCCCTCGATGCGTCCCGCAAGAAAGGCAGCTCGCCAGACAGACTCATTGGCCCCGAGGGCGTGCTGAGCGGTGTAGTCCACCCAGTAGTCTTCCGGGAAGTCAGCCATTCTCAGGAGTGCTTCGGCGCTCTCAAGCGTCGGGAAGAAGCTGAGCCCACGGGCGGCTTCCGTGCGGACGCGGGGATGCTGATCTTTTGAGGCCGCCACAAGTTGAGTGGCTGCAGCTGGCAGTTCCTGTCGCTCATCGGCCGCGATGCGGACGGCGGCAGCGCGAGCTTCCGGGGTACCGCAATTCAGAACGCTGGTCAGAAGATCCGCATCAATCTGGTGATGCGACTGCTGAATCCAGAGGGCTTCGGTGCGCAGACGATCGAATTCCGGATCGTCCGACTTGAGCGAGCGCACCCATGCGGCTACCGCCGGGAGCACCTTGTCCGTGGCGCGGCCGTGCAGTTCGCGGCGAGCCCGATAGCGTGTGCGCCATTCGTAGTCACGCAACTGTTCCAGAATTTCAGACTCTGTTTTTCCAAACTGAGTGACTGGTTGTACCAGTGGACGGGATGGGTAGACCAAACGATAGATGCGACCACGCGTGTGGTCTCGGTTCGGGTCACGTTGACTGTACTGCATGTGTCCGACCAGGGCGTTCGCCCAGTCACCGAACCAGAGAGCGCCATCGGGACCAATCTGCGGATCGGCCGGGCGGAAGTGCTTGTCATCGGAACGAATCAGGTCATCCGGTGATCCATCCGCATTTTTCAAGCGGGCACCGCTGTAGCCACCACCATTGTCTCCGACGCTGAATCGTGGCAGTCCGTTCATGTTGATCACGCACGCGTAGGTAAACTGTCCCTGAACGCTGTCGGGGAAGTTTCGGCTGACCAGAAACTCACTGCCGAGGGCGGGCCGCATTCCTTCGTTATTGAACACGAAGTTCAGACCAGCACGACCGCCGAACTGAGCGCCTGAGAGCGGGGTGTCCCATGCCTGATTGGCCGTGGTACCGTCACCCACGATTCCCTGACCCCAGCCGTTGAACACGTAGCACCACATGTTGTACTGGCCGGGCAGCGAGAACTGGCGAATTTTCAACGTCCGTGGATCCATAACATAGGCCCCGCCGGCGCCGTAGCTGCGATGCGGCCCCCAGGGCGTTTCCAACGTCGTACTGGTGGCGATGCCCTCCAGCATGTGCAGTTTGCCACCATGACTCCACTCGAAAGCCCCGCAGGTGTGGTGCGTGTCATCCGAGGCCCATCCGTCCATCAGGTGCGTCACTTCGTCCGCTCGGTCGTCGCCATCGGTATCTCGGAGGAACAGCAGTCGCGGCTGGTCGACCACGAGCACACCGTCGGCGAAGAATTCAAAGCCCGTTGGGCAGTGGAGCTTGTCATAAAACACCTTGGAGGCGTCAGCTTTACCGTCACCATTGGTGTCTTCCAGGATCACCAGGCGATCGTCCGGCGGAGCATCACCTGGTTTCCACTGCGGATACGTCGGCATACAGGCCACCCACAGCCGGCCCTTGTTGTCAAAGTTCAACTGAACGGGCTTGGCGAGTTCCGGAAAACTGCGTTCATCGGCAAACAGTTCGATGCGGAATCCTTCCGGCACATGCGTCTGCTCAATCAGCTGTTCCGGGGTGAGATAACGCAGTTCGGCAGCTTCCGAGTACTTCTGTCGCGGCTCACCGAAGCGTGTTGCGGGAACAAACAGTTCTCCGGTTGTCGAATCATCAGGTTTTTCTGAGATCGTTTTTCCCTGTGCAAGGTCCCAGATGCGCTGGTCGCGGACTTCCGCCATGCGACGAATCTTGGCATATTCACGGGGAAATGTTTCTGTGTCCCACGTGCGACGTCCACCGTAGACATACCAGCCATTCAGCATGCGATAATCCTGCAGGTGCACCCAGGACTTGCTGTTCACTTCGCTGCGCAGCTTTTCGTAGGCTGGACTGCCGAAGCTGGCGGGACTGGCCGAACCAAACAGAGTTTCGTCCAGTAGTCGCGCCACTTCACGGTCCCCGGTGTCATTCAGATGAGCCCCGTTGATGGTGAACTGGGAACCGGCCTTCTGACCGAACAGCTTGTCGGACGCCGCAAAGATATCGACGAAGGCCAGCTTTCGCTCGGCGGCAACTGCAGCCACAGCCTGGGCGTACTGTTTCAGATTCTCATTGATCGGTTGCGAAGCAGGCAGCAGCGCGTTGCCTGTGTCTTCGAACGCACAGGGGGAAACCAGAATAAAGCGGGGTGCGGATCCGGTGTCATCCCGCGGGTATCGCTTTGCCATCGTATCGAGATACGCATGATACTTCTGACGGAACTGCTCAATTCCTTCCGGACCGGCGTACGATTCGTTGAAGCCGAAGAAACAGAGATAGGTGTCGGCCCCAAAGGCCAGTTGCGGGTCATCGAGCGCGGTGTAGTCTGCGGAACGCTGCTGAACCCCAACTTCTTCAGCGGGCCGTGCAAAATTGCGAATGATCAGTTGTTGCTCGGGGAAGCGAGTGTGCAGCAGCGTTTCGAAGTGACCAAACAGGTTCATGCGTTCGGCCATGGAGTTTCCAAGGAACGCAACCCGTTCACCCTTTATGAACTGCAGCGGCAGGGCACTGGGGGGCAGGTCGGGCCGTTTGGGACGCGACGGCAGGGCCAGAACTTTCTGAGCAAGTTCTCGGGAGGGCTGGGCCTGAACAGGCGTCTCCAGCGAGGTCAGCAGGAGACCAGCGAGGCTGGTAAGTAGCAGGATGCGATTCACGAGGTCACCAGAATAAAGGGTGAGGAAGGCCAGATACGCGGAAGTGGCGGGCGTTTCGTAAAGGAACGGTCCGCGGTAACCCAGTATCTAAACCTCTGGCTGCAGGAAAGTCAAACTCCGAAACCATTTCCAGAGCCCCGCTGAGATAGATGACGACATCGTCGTCGGGGCGAAGAGATCGGCTGATACGCCCCGGTCTTCGGAAAATTCCGTTACGCCAGTCCGGGATCGCGAAGTGCTGGCAATTTGGGAGATTCGGGGCGTTTTTAACTTGATTGCGGACGGGTGTTTGCAGGGTGGGTGCGCGAGAAACATCCCGGGGGGACGTTTCGTCGGAGGAAACGCGCGTTCAGCGTTCTCCAGCACACCGGCAACGCATCGCTGCCGTCATACAAAAAACGCCCGCGACATCCCCTGTGAACATCGTCTCGCCAATCGAAGCGTGCCCTTCCGACTCTCGACAAGGACCATGCGAGCGACCCCCTCGTGCTCGGGCTGGAACCCCAAATAATGCACTTGCGATTCCCATCGCAGCCAAGGTCTGAACTCACGCGCACAATCCGTCACAAAAATCAGATCCTGATTGACATAAACCAAGCAGCAATCGGCGTTTACAATTCTCATCGACAGATGGATGGCCCCGCGAAAGATAGGCGGCCCCGCGAAAGATAGGCGTTTACAATTCTCATCGACAGATGGATGGCCCCGCCAAACCTAGGACCATGCGAGCGACCCCCTCGTGCTCGTGCTGGAACCCCAAATAATGCAATTGCGATTCCCACAGCCAAGGTCTGAACTCACGCGCACAATCCACCACAAAAATCGGATCCCGATTGACATAAACCAAGCAGCAATAGGCGTTTACAATTCTCATCGACAGATGGATGGCCCCGCCAAGGCCCCGCCAAGCGATCAAGCGATGGCCCCGCCAAGCCCGGCACCGCTCGCCATTTTGGGAGACGCCTCGCTGCCGTCAGGCTAAAAAAGCCCCTGATCTCCCATGCGAACATCGTTTCGCCAATCCAGCCGCCGGCTGGGCCTGTGAGAACACTTTGCGGGACGGCTGAGAAGCCCCGGTATTCCGTTTCCCGGCGTGTCAACTTTTGCCTGCGGTCTACCATTCCCACGGATGTTCGTTTCCGCAGGAGCGCTGTCGGCTTCGTGGTCTTGATAGCGATTGGCGACTGTGTCCATGGGCTACGGACTGGTTCAGGCCGGCGGATGGAGCATCCTTCTGGCGTTTCAAGGGCGATTTTTTCCTGCAGGACAGGTGTTCTGAGCATGGCTGTTCAAATCGTCTGGTTTCGTCGTGACCTGCGGACTGCGGACCACGCGCCGCTTGCCGCTGCAGTCGCGCGAGGGCTCCCGTGTGTCTATTTGTTTGTGTATGAGCATGAGCAGTTGGCGGCGGAGGACTTTTCCACGGCTCAGCTGGAATTCCTCAATCAGTGCCTGACTCAGCTTGTCCAGCGACTGCAGCAACTGGGCGGTCGACTGACTCTGAAAATCGGGCGTTTGCCGGATGTGTTTGAGACGCTGCATCGTGAACATGGCATCGCTGAGATTCACGCGCATGAGGAAACCGGGAATTGGTTGAGCTATCAGCGCGACCGTCGGGTTCGCGCATGGGCGAAGGCCGCCAGCGTGCGGGTGACCGAACATCCGAGCAACGGGGTAGTGCGAAGGCTTCGTGATCGGGACGAATGGTCTTCGATCTGGAAGCAGCGTATGCGTCGCCCACTGATTCCGGAGCCGCGGCAGATTCCGCCATCACCGGATGTTCACTCAGAGCCACTGCTGCTGGCCCAGCAGGCCGGCCTGCCAGCTCAGCAGTTGCGGTCGTCTCAGGCGGGTGGGCGCGACGAGGCCGCGGCGTGGCTTCAGTCTTTTCTGCAGACTCGCGGCCTGAATTATCGCAGTGAAATGTCCAGCCCGTTAACGGCGGCGGAATCGTGCAGTCGCATCAGTCCCTACCTTGCCTTCGGCTGTCTCTCTGTTCGTGAGACAGTGCAGACCGCTCGCGCGACTCTGGTGCGATTGCGACAGGAACAGCAGGATGGTCTGGGCGTCGATCCTGCCTGGTTTCAATCGCTCGCCAGCTTTGAATCCCGGCTGGCATGGCGGTGTCACTTCATACAGAAGCTGGAAGATGAACCGACGATTGAATTTCGCAATGTCAATCGAGCCTTTGACGGGCTGCGGGAAAACGAATTCCGGCCCGAACTGTTTCAGGCGTGGTGTGTCGGGCAAACCGGGTATCCGATGGTGGATGCCTGCATGCGTTTTCTGCGGCATGGTGGCTGGCTGAATTTCCGGATGCGGGCGATGCTGATGTCCTTCGCCGCTTATCATCTGTGGCTGCACTGGCGACAGCCTGCACTGTACCTCGCACGCCTGTTTCTGGACTACGAACCCGGGATTCACTACTGCCAGTGTCAGATGCAGTCGGGTGTCACCGGGATCAATGCCATTCGCATTTATTCCCCGGCACGGCAGGCGGCCGATCAGGATCCTCAGGGGGATTTCATTCGCCGCTGGGTTCCTGAACTGGAGGGCGTTCCGGATGAATGGATCGCGGAGCCGCATCGCATGAGCCGCATGCAGCAGGATCTGTTCGGATGCCGGATCGGTCGCGACTACCCGACACCCATCGTGCCTCATGAAATTGCCTTCCGGTCGGCACAGGAACGAATCTTCGCTGCCCGCAACTCATTGATCGCTCGTCAGCAGTCCAGCCGGGTCTATCAGAAGCACGGCAGTCGCCGAAGATCGCTGAATGATCCCGGGCGTTGACGTCACGAATTCGAAAGGCCACTGCCGACACCGCCCACCGAAGCAACGCGGCCCCCGGACTCGCCCTGAGCTGAGCATACGGCAGCGTTTAGGTTCACAAAGCGTGAGACCCCGCTGGGATGGCGAAGCGGCAGCAAGCTGGGAGTTCCGGGGCGTTTTCAGGCTGATTGTGCAAAGTTGTGTGGATGTCGAGTTTGGCCGTGAAAACGCTGAACGTTCGTTTCGACGGAGCGAAACGCGACTCTCTTCGGACTTAAAACCGTTTCGCCATCCCGGGCCCCAGTCCAGCCTTACGATCCTGCGGAGTGCGGCAGGGGCTCCGCAGGAGACTGCCTCCGCGCGACGACCAGCATCGCGATGAGGATCACACCTCCCGCGGCCGCAAGGTATTGAGCCAACATCAGCGTCACCGGGCGAAAACGCATGACAATCCGATGTTCCCCGGCCGGCAACTCAACACCACGCAATGCTGTGTTGCAACACAGGATCGGTTGCGTTCGCCCGTTGACGGTTGCGGACCAGCCCGGATGCCACGAGTCGCTCAGGATCAGAACGCCTGGTGTCTCCATCGTCGCGCTGATCTCGATTTCGCAGGGCTGCTCACGAATGACGGAGCCCGCGCCGCGTGAGTTCTCGAACACATGGCCCTCGTCCAACTGCAGATAGCCCACGGCACGAGGCTCAAAGCTCGACTGCTCCATCGCGGCCAGTGCCTGCATGTCGCTGGTAACCTCGGTGCGTGAGGGAACAAAGACCCGTGGCAAAGCGTTCGGGTTTTCCACGACCCAGTAATCAGCGTCCTGAAAAAGAATCGGGCCAATGGGCGGAGGCGGACGACGAAAGATCAGAAAGCGGGTGTTCAAAAGATGCAGGATCGGGGGCAGCAGCGTTCTTCCGTCGGCGTTCTCCACCAGGCGTGGCCGAAAATACTGAGTGGCAGCGTAGGGCGGGTTGATCGAGCCCGGTTCCTCTGCTCGCTTCAGCAACTTTACAATTCTGGCCGGATCGATCGCGTCATAACCTCGAATATCTCGCAGACCGTAAACCGCATTCAGCTGCGGCGGTAGACACTCCACACCCAGCACTCGTCCTTCGCCCTGCCCTGCGAGAAACTGCAGTGCCGGCACAGGAGGAAAATAGTCGTGTGGGGAACACTGCCGTGTCTGCAGGCAGGCAAAGTACCAGGGCTCAAGCACCAGTAATCCGCAGACCACGCCTCGAAACCATCGGGATTGCAGGCACGTGGACCGACAGACCAGCCAGAAAATCAGGGCGATTCCCGCAGCGCTGCCCGCCAACAACCAAACGTGTCGAAAAGAAGCCACCACCCGCGGAATGTCTGCGGACGTCAACCACGGAAAGCTCCCGGATCGAATGGCCTCAGGAAGCGAAACCGTAATCAAGTCGCCAGGGTCGACCATGCGGATCAGGCCGCAGAGTGCCAGCCCGGCTGAGATCGCGATGAAAGGTACTCGCAGGCGTCGGACATCCGCTGGCGCCGTCTGTAGTGTCTCCAGCCCTGCCCCACCCAGCATCAGCAACGCCCACGCGGAGGCAAAGGTCCAGCGATTGAAAGAAAGCATCCTGAGTCCGGGCAATTGCATCACTGAGACCAGCCCCGGCAGGTTAAGACACCACGCCAGAGACAGCAGCAAAAGGACGCCCCAGAACACAAGTTCGGGGTGACGTGACCGGTTGAGTAGTGCCAGCGGTACGAAGGTCAGAAGCAGCAGGAGTCCGACAAAGGCTCCGGCGGAACTTTCCAGCAGGTTGCCACGCCCGGCAATCCATGGGAACGCAGCTCGACTGCCACCATCGATTTCCGGAATGGCGATACGACTCAGCGCATGAAGCCCCTCGGGGGGGCGTTCGCTGGCTCCGGCGGATCGTGTCTGCATTCTTGAACCATCTCGCACGGCTTCCATGAATGGCAGGAGGAACGGCATTGTGATCAGGAACGCTGCGGTCCATGCCACCGCAGCAAGTCCCAGTGGCTGGATCACGGGCTGCAGTGAACGAAACTCTATGGTCCTGTGAGCAACGCGTTCCAGCAGCCTGAGTCCGACCGTAAGCAGGACCAAACCGGCCATGTCGAGGGCCCCGGAAATGATCGTCAGCAAGCTGAGCAACGTCAGCGATACGGCGTGACGGAAATTGGGTGTCATGGTTAATGCATCAACGGCACCCAGCAACCAGGGAAGAAAGATAACCGGGCTGGTCAGCGGATAGCACTGCCACAGGGTGATGAAGCCGATCCATGGCGCGATCCAGCTCAGGCATGCGGAAATCCAGAATGGAAACCTGAGTGATCGGGTCGCAAACCACCACGTTCCGGACGCGAAGATCACCGCCTCAATCAGTTGACGCCACGCCAGTGTGGCCGGAGCCGGAAAGACGGCATGCAGCAACTCCAGCGGCGAACACCAGTAGCCCGAAAAGGGCGCCCCGCAGAAATTTCGGGGTTGCCAGTACGGAATCCTTCCCGCACGCAACTCTTCCGCCACAAACCGCCGCAAACCCGGCGTGACCAGCACAATATCCGATAATGAGGGGTGGCTCTCCAGAGTTCCGGGGGCAGTTCCGTGCTGCGGCGTGTAAACGCCAGGCATCTGCAGCAGTTGAGCCGGCGCGAGGATCCTGTGGCCGAACAGGCACGGCCCCAGCAGCAGCACCTGAGGCAGCAGCCAGCCGGCCCAGAGGACCACCAATCGGACCAACCTTTGATTACGAAACAACACCATTTCCCCCGGTCGCCCTTCAATGTGGACTCGTCGGGTAAGTCGGTTGTGTTTGCCCGACGGCCCCGAAAACTGCTGCCGCTGGACCCTTGTGGTCATCCCGAGGAACCGTGGTTCACCGTTCCTGATTCAGTTTGCAGGCCGACTTTGGTGGTCGGCTCCCCGGAAAAACGGTGCTGGCAGCAGGTCAGTTTAATACGCAGATCGAAGTGGGCGTCGGAGAAATCAGCGGAATTTGAGGGACAGTCCTCGCAGACTCACGGATGCGACGCTTCCGCTGACGGCAACGCAAAGCCAGCAAAATCGGCTAGCGGATAAAATGCGGACACAAAAGTCTACTTTTGGCGGTTTCCGGGATCATGGCTACGGAGAATCCTGTGCCGGCCGGCGGTACCACGGGAAAAAACTGTTGTGCAGGCCACCGTGTCAGCTCGGACTCCGGTAAGCCGCACGAAGTCACGCCCGGAAAACTATGAAAATACGGATGACTGGGAGATTCAGGGCGGCAGGTTCTGCAGGCACCGCCGGGCCATCACCCGATCGTCATCAACGGCCCTGTTGAAGACAGACAACGGCTGTCTGAAGTGTGGAGAAACACAGGGTTTTACCGCAAGCCAATCGGGCCTGAAAGTATTTCCCTGTGACTGGGTATTTGTACTCGCATGTCGAATTGGAAACCTCAAAGGCTGAAAAACCAGCCTGGATTTGATCAAGGGCCGTTTTTTGCTTGCCGATCTGGCCCGACAGGTTTACACTCCTGCCCTTCGTTTTCGGCCGGAGTGCTGAAACCAGGGTTCCCGCGGCTCTTTCTGCGGTATGTTTTGGTGTGATTGAAGTGTGGGTGTACTTGCCACTCGCGGTTTCACGCCTTCGGAAAGTCGGACAGATGAAAAAGAACATTCACCCCGAGTATCGGCCCGTTGTGTTTATGGACACGTCAACGGGTACCCGATTCCTGATCAACTCCACAATTCGTTCAAAAGAGATGACCAAGTGGGAAGACGGACAGGAATATCCGCTGTTCAAGATTGAAATCAGTGCAGCTTCACATCCGTTCTACACTGGCAAGATGAAATTCGTGGACTCCGCCGGCCGAGTGGAAAAGTTCACCAAGAAGTACAAGTGGGGCAAAAAGGAAGACGCGGCTCAGTAGCGATTCCTGCAGGACAATTTGCAAAGGGCGTGCGTGGACAATCCGCGCACGTCCTTTTGTTTTATCGCTGCCGTGAATGCGTCATCCAGAGCGGACTTGTGGTTTGGTCTCTGATGCAACCTGATGTGTAAGTTCATCCAACGCCTCGGAGAATGGTTATGTTTCCCGTACTTGAACGCCAGGCCGCCCGCTACGCGGAGCTGGAAAAACAGCTTCAGGATCCCGACGTACTGACAAATGTCAGTCGGATGCTGGAGATCCAGAAGGAACTGGGGACCCTGGTGCGCATTGCCACGGCTGTCCGCCGATTTCATACGCTCGAGGATGACATCGAAGCTGCGAAGATGATGGTTGCGGAAGAGTCCGACCACGAAACGCGGGAATATGCCAAAGCCGAACTGTCGCAGTTGCAGGCACAGAAGGCCGAATTGTCTGTCGAACTGGAAGACATGGCCACCGCCGGTGACTCCATCACTCGCGGCGCCTGCATCATGGAAGTTCGGGCCGGCACTGGCGGCGACGAGGCGGCTCTGTTTGCCAAAGACCTGCACGACATGTACATGGCATTTTGCGATCAGCGCGGCTGGAAAACCGAGGTCCTGGAATTCAGCCCCACAGAATTGGGGGGACTGAAGGAAGTTGTGTTCTCCATCACCGGTGAAGGTGCCTTTCACGCGTTGCAGTTTGAAAGCGGTGGCCACCGCGTGCAACGCGTTCCGGAAACTGAAACTCAGGGCCGTGTGCACACCAGCGCCGCCACGGTCGCCGTGCTCCCGGAAGCAGATGAAGTGGAAATCAACATCCGCCCCGAAGATCTGCAGGTGGACACGATGCGCGCCGGGGGGCCGGGAGGACAGAAAGTCAACAAGACGGAAAGCGCTGTCCGCATTACTCACCTGCCCACTGGCATCGTCGTGAAATGTCAGGACGAAAAGAGCCAGCACAAGAATCGTGCCAAGGCCATGCGAGTTCTGCGGAGTCGCATTCTGGAAATGCAGCAACTGAAACAGCAGACCGAGCGATCTCAGGTTCGCCGCACACTGGTCGGTTCAGGTGACCGCAGCGAACGCATTCGCACCTACAACTTCCCGCAGAATCGTTTGACGGATCATCGCTGCAATCTCACACTTTACAAACTGGACAGGATCATCCAGGGCGACCTCGGGGAACTGGTGACAGCTTTGCTGGCGTTTGACCGCGAAGAACGTCTGAAGGCCAGTGAGGCGGGCTTGTCCTGAGCGACAGGAGCGGTACTGCAGGTTGGAAGTTCCGGTAAACTGGTGCAGCAACCACTTCTGCCAACCAGACACCTTTCACTATGGGGCAAACAAGATGATGCGGGGCAAGGTCTTGATTATCGTGGGCGACGCCACTGAAACTCTCGATACCATGTACCCTTATTACCGGCTGATTGAAGCTGGTTTTCAGCCCGTTGTTGCGGCCCCGGAAAAACGCCGCTACCAGATGGTGCTGCACGAGGTCAAGCCAGGCTGGACCATTACGAAGGAATGGGAAGGCTATTCGATCGAAGCCGACATCGCCTTCCGCGACATTCAGGAAGCGGACTATGCCGGCATCCTGTTTTCCGGGGGGCGAGCACCGGAATACATTCGCTACGACGCCGATCTGGTCAGAATCACCAGGCACTTCTTTGAAGCCTGCAAGCCGATCGCCAGCGTGTGCCACGGAGTCGAGATTCCCGCGTATGCCGACTGCGTGCGCGGTCGCAGGATGGCCACTGTGCCCAAGTGCCGCTTTGATCTGGAAGTGTGCGGGGGCATCTTTGTGAACGAAGCCTGCGTGATCGACGGGAACCTCGTCAGCGGCCGCACGTTCCATGACAACGGTCACTACGTCGGACCGTGGATCCAACTGCTTCTGGACCAGCACGCCCAACCAGCCACTCAGGACTGACCGAACGCCGTTCTGTGATCTGGCATACTGATGCACCCGCAGGCAGACTGGCCAGGCCAGATCCTGCCTGCGGCAGACCAGCCTGACTACTCTTCCCCGTCCTTCTTCAGCAAGGCCTTATAGCGTTTGCGGAACTTGGAGACTTTGGGGCCGACAACCGCCATGCAATAGGGGTTGGACGGATTCAGCTCGAAATAGTTCTGATGGTAATCTTCGGCCGGGTAGAAGATTTCCATTTTTTCGATGGTGGTCACAATCGGATTGTCGAAATCACCGGACTTGTTCAGCTCGGCAATCATTTTCTCAGCCGCTTCTTTCTGCGACTGATCATGGTAGAAGACTGCAGAACGGTACTGAGTTCCGACGTCCGCGCCCTGGCGATTTTTGGTGGTGGGATCGTGAGTGTAAAAGAAGACGTCAAGGATCTGTTCGAAGGTAATCACCGACGGGTCAAACTCAAGCTGGATGACCTCCGCATGCCCGGTCAGTCCGGTACAGACCTCTTTGTAAGTCGGATTCTTTTTGGATCCTCCGGTGTAGCCGCTGACGACTTTTTTGATTCCACGGACTTTCAGGAACACGGCTTCTGTGCACCAGAAACAACCGCCTCCTACGGTGGCCAGCGCGGTTTCTGGAGGCTTCCCCTTGCCAGCGGATTCGTCAGACGTCGTCATATGAGTTTCCTCGTCAGTTGAGTGAATGGCAACAGCCGGCGTAACACCCGAGGCGGCCCATGGCACAGCCTCCGCTGCCAGCATGGTAGTCGTGTGCTGCCCATTCGGCAACAGCCAGATCTCAGGCCCTTGCGGGCCCCGATTGAAATCTTGTGAACGTGACGGCACACACGCAGATATGATGTCGCGCTCAAAACCACCGATCCTGCGAAAAGCACCGAGCGTGTTTTCAGCATTCCGCGGGGGCTGCACTACGGTTCCGTGGTAATACTGAAATCGCCGGGCGTGTCCTGATAAAGAGGTCTGAGTTCCCGAAACGCCTGCTCGGCCGCTTCAGCACTTAATCGGTCTCCCTGCGGAGTCACTGGGGCGTGGATTGTCAGGGGCGTCGGAGCCACCATCACGGCGATCTGCAGCACGTCTCCGACATCGCGGAGCAGTCCGTTGGGCAACATTCCCAGACGCTGCTTCTGGTAGGGCTGCTCAGTCACCAGTGTGGACACCAGACCGGACACACGCACGGCGGAGATCCGTTGATCCAGTGCCGCTGCGGTCAGAACAGCGAGTGCAGCCGGACCATCGGCAGTAACCACGATGTCGCCCGCAGCGGTCGCTTCTGAAGAAAGACAGGAAATCGCCGCCTGAATGTCGCGGACCCACTGGCCCAGCAGCGGTCGTCCGATCCACAGAGACCATTCCGCTGTGTTGTGGTCCGGCGCACGTCCAATACGGTCACTCGGCCATGCGTAGCGGCCCGTGGCACGCAGTTCAAGTGCGGCCACTCGCAAGCCGGCCTCCAGCCCCTGCTGCTGCAAACGCTGAAAACCGCCATCTTCCGAGCCTTCCGCCGTCACGACCAGCAGTGTGCGCCCACCATCTGGCGGCACCGGTGGCACAAATTCCGGCTGACGGATTCTGAGTTCCAGTTGGATTCCCGGATCGGGAGAAAACACGAGTGTGTGCCCTGCCCCGGGTGTTGTTTCCTGCGGCGGAGGCGTCTCGGCAGGCGGGGAACCGGCAATTCCCAGGTTCCTGGCCAGCAGGCTTCGACGCTGCAGTTTTTGTTCTGCGGAAAGCGGACCGGATTCTGGTTCGCCGTGTCGTTTCAGGACCTCTCGGGCTTCACGAGAGGCAAATCCCGGCAGCGTCAGCCAATCATCCGGGCGTGAATTTCCGGGAAAGCACCGCAGTGTTTCCGGCTCTTCAAGTTCCATCGCTGGTTCCGGAATGGGGGATCCATCACCCTGTTGTTGCAGGTGCAGGGCCATAAAGCCGTACATGGCTTCACGCATGGGCTGATTGTAATCATGGCCCGACTCGAAGACGGCATGTTGCAGCGCCGATGCACGATCATAGAGCTGAAATACGGGCTGTGCTGCTTCGATCGATTTGTGGGCTTCCTGCACAGAAAACTGGAAGGCATCTCGAGTCGCGCTGACCACCATCAGGGCCCTCGGCGCCACAAGTGCCAGGATCTCGGCTTCTTCGGTAAATGTCAGAGCCCCGGGAACAACTTCGCACATGCAGCAGGCCGCTCCCAGATAGGCCTGATAATTGCCGACAGAACAAACCGGTACCACCGCTTTTAACCGTTCATCCCATGCGCCGGCATACATGGACTGATTTCCGCCGCCGCTGGCGCCAGTGATACCGATCCGCTCCGGATCGACTTCGGGACGAGTGATCAGATAATCAACGGCCCGCAGATTCTCGTACACCTGAAGACCGCTGAGTGGAAGCCCGACGGGCCAGAGTGTGGCCGCAGCCATTTCGCCGTGATATTCACCCAGAGCTTTTCCGATGGCACGTTCACCGGCGCCAAAGGCATCCACAGCAAGCACGAAGAATCCCAGTTTGGCCAGTCCGGCGCAGCGGGCCTGAACGTGTGGATCCTGCTTTGCCCCGGGCCAGTGTCCATGCACGCACAGCACGGCCGCATGTCGTCCGCTTGTTTTGGGAATCCATGCATTCGCCGTCATCCAGATTCCGGGAAATGTCTGGAAGATGATTTTTTCGATCCGGTAGTCAGGGCGATCAAGCACCTCCAGAACGCTGGCCTCAAGCGCCGCGGGATGCTCAGGAAACCCACCCCATGCGGCCTGAAGTTCTGACCGCAGCACAGTTCGACGCTGTTGCCACGTGGCCAGATCCAACGGTGCTGTGTCGCCAGCTCGCATTTCGGCAGCCACGCTCCGGACGAATTTCAGAAACTCCGTTCCCTGCGGGACATCCTGAGCGAAACCGCATTGACCCCACACCAGAAAAACCACGCCAAACATGATCCTGGACAGGCGGATGTTTGTCCTGCCCGCCATTCCCTGGATGCACGTTTTATCTGGGTAAACACCTTGAAATCCTGGGAATTCCGACGGAATCATGATTGGTGCTCCGCTGCGGGAGGCGACGTCGATGCGGTCGCCCGCACCCACAGTGCTGAAGAAGTGGCGGGTAACAAGCCCCCACGGGGTTGGGGATCGGGGCTGATGGACGTGTATCCTTGCAGATTACCGTGAAATCGCCACACAACAGCCCCTGCTTGACGTAATCGCGGGCCCCGCGGAGTCCGGGAATTCCGGATCGCGAGGTGATTCCTGCCCGTCAGCGGCTCGGAAAACTGGTCAAATCGATCCATTCGATCAGGCGTTTTGCCGAACGGCAACCCGAATAGCCTCGCAAACTGGGGCCGATGGCGATATTCTGCATAGCACCTTCCGGAAGGCAGATCCGCACGGACATGGATCTGTCGCCTGTTTATCCCACCGTTGGCAGAGGTACCCATGCTGAATTTCGTTCGAATCAGCCTCGCGGCGCTCGTGCTCAGCACAAGCCTGCACCCCGCCGTTTCCGCTCAGGATTCAACCCCGACAGCAAACTCCGCAGAACGCACATTCAGCGGCCTTGAAGTCTATCCGACAGAAATTGTGCTGGGCTCCATTCGAGATGCCCGTCGAATTCTGGTGACGGGAGTGACGACCTCGGGACAGCGCATCGACCTGACCAGCAAGGCCACGCTCACCGCCAGTGCAAATTGTTTCACAGTCGCGACCGATGGTTACATCACTCCGGTCACAGCGGGTGAGGGCCAGTTGGTGGTCGAGGCGGCCGGACTGCGGACGGAAGTCTCCGTCAAAGTCAGCTCCGCCGAAGCCTTGCCTGTCGATTTCATTCGTGATGTGAATCCGCTGCTCAGCAAAGTGGGCTGCAATCAGGGCACCTGCCATGGTTCGGCCAATGGCAAGAACGGCTTCAAGCTGTCGTTGCGTGGTTATGATGCTCTTTACGACTATCGTGCCCTGGTCGACGACATTTCCGGGCGTCGCTTCAATCGCTCTCAGCCATCGCAAAGCCTGATGCTGCTGAAGCCAACCCAGGGCGTGCCTCACGAAGGAGGCTTTCTGTTCGATGAAGACTCGCGAATTTATAAGACGCTGGAACAGTGGATTGCCGAAGGTTGTCAGTTCAAAGCCGACGCGGCACGCGTAACCGGAATTGAAATCTATCCTCCCACTCCCCTGCTGCAGTTGCGGCATGATCAGCAGCAGTTGATCGTGATCGCCAGGTACTCCGATGGCAGCACCCGGGATGTCACTCGCGATGCCGCGTTTGAAACCAGCAATTTCGAAGTGGCAACGGTTTCAAAGACAGGATTGATCACCGCCGTCCAGCGCGGCGAAGCAGCCGCCCTCGTTCGGTACGAAGGCAACTACGCCGCAGCACCGATTTCCATCCTTGGAAACCGCGACGGCTACGAATGGGCTCCCCAGCCGGAACTGAACTTCATCGACGGCCTTGTCAACAACAAACTGCAGCGGATGAAGATCCTGCCTTCTGCGTCGGCCAACGATGCCGAATTCCTGCGCCGGGTCACTCTGGATATCGTTGGTGTTCCACCTTCGATCGAAGAAGTCAACGCCTTCGTCAATGACCCCACGGAATCGCAGGCCAAACGCGCTGCAAAAATCGAACAACTCCTCGCTGGCTCTGGCTATGTTGAGCATTGGACGCTGAAGTGGAGTGACCTGTTGCTGAATCGCCGAAAAACGGTGACAGAACGAGGTGTCTGGGCGTTCCGTAACTGGATTCGTCAGGCAATTGCCACCAATAAGCCGTATGACCAATTTGCCAGTGAACTGATCACGGCAAACGGAAATACGTTTGAAAACCCGGCCGCCAACTACTTCCGCATCGCTCGTGAGCCCAAGCTGGTCATGGAAAACATGACACAGGTCTTCCTCGGTACGCGATTCAACTGCAACCAGTGTCATGACCACCCCTTTGAACGCTGGACACAGCGACAGTACTACGAGCTGGCTGCTTATTTTGCAGACGTCGGCCGTCGCCCGATGCCGGATGGTGACGAGTTCATTTTCACGATGAGTTCCCCCACTGCCGTGGTCAACCCGGATACCAATCAGTCAGCGGCTCCTAAGTTCCCATTCGATCATACAGGAGCCATCAACACGGAAACTCGTCGAGAACAACTGGCCCAGTGGCTGACAGCCCGCGAAAACCCCTACTTCGCGAAAAGCATCGTCAATCGCTACTGGAGCTATTTCTTCGGACGCGGGATCATTGATCCCGTGGATGACATTCGGGCCAGCAATCCTGCGTCAAATCCGGAACTCCTGGAGGCCCTGACCCGGGATTTCGTGGAGCACAACCACGACCTGAAGCGGCTGATTCGGCTGATCTGTAATTCTGCGACCTACCAGAGAAGTCTGGATGCGAATGTGTGGAATGAAGACGATACCGCCAACTTTTCACACGCACTCCCCAGACGCCTCTCGGCAGAACAACTCTACGACTCCATCATTCAGGCGACGGGGGCTCCACGGGCTCTCCCAGGCGTTCCTGCGGGATTTCGTGCGGCTGAACTTCCTGACCCTCAGGTTGAAGTGGCGTTCCTCGACATGTTCGGACGCGCTCCACGGGAATCACCTTGCGAGTGCGAGCGTACCAGTGATGTCAGCCTTGGACAGACGCTGAATATGGTCAACGGGTCCACGATCGGTGATGCGATCGCGCATCCACAGGGGATTATCGCGAGGTCAATTGCCGCCGGAGCGACGAACGACCAGTTGATCGATACGATTTATCTGTCGGCGTTGTGCAGGAAGCCCAGTGCCGAAGAACTGACTCAGGCACAGTCCTACTTCACGAGCTCCGGCAATCCCAAAGAGTCCGCAGAAGATCTGATGTGGGCCCTGATCAACAGCCCGGGATTCCTGTTCAACCGCTAGGACAGCATTGACCATCGGGAACGCGTCACACGCAGAACAGGGTCCTCGGAGAAATCATCCGGGGACCCTTTTGTTTTGGCGGGCAGAAAAGGGGTCAGCGGGCAGAAAAGGGGTCAGGAACCAATAGCCTAACGGCCCGGAGGGTGCTCCGCACTATTGGTTCCTGACCCCATTTCTGCCCACCCCCCAGCATTGCGGCTCGGGTGGAACCTCGCCCTCCCTGAAACGGACGCCCCATTTGCGGATCGGGTGGAACGTCGCCCGCTCCGAAATGCAACGCAACGCACGCGAGGTTCTTCGCGTTACCGCAGGGCTTCGTCAACAATGCGACGAAGTGCCTCGTCAAATGAGACCCCAAGTTCTGCCAGGGCTGCGCCAAAGCAACTTCCCGGGGTCAATCGTGGATTGAGGTTGATATCCACAATCCACGGTTGTCCGGAGGCGTCGACGCGGAAATCAATCCGGCCATATCCGCGAAAGCCACACTTCAGCCAGCAGTCGCGGGCCGTGGATGTCAGTCTCTCCAGCAGCACCTGATCCGTCTCAGGAAATTCAAAGGTCCGGTCCGTCGCACCGTATTCGCGGGACTCACATTCCCACTTCGCGTTGGCGCCGAAGATCTTCGGCTTTTCGTCAGGAAAATCGATGAACTGAATTTCACTGGGTGGCAGGACCAGCGGAACTCCGGCCTCAGCAAGCACTCCAACGTGAAACTCGCGTCCATCAATGAATTCTTCCGCGAAGAACACACGGTTGTAACGTCGGGATTGCTGCTGCAGGCGCTGAAGCAGACTGGCTGTTCCTTCGGGACCGCTGGGGATTGAGAAAATGCAGTCGTCCTGAAGAGCGAACGAAGCGTGTTCGGACGTCGATTTCACAATCACTCTGGTCGGATATCGCCCCGCCAAACCCGATCCCTGCCATTTCGGAACCGCGCAGGAGATCCAGGCAGGGGTCGGCAACTGCAGTTCCAGCAATCGCGGCTTGATGGTGGTTTTCACCGCAGCCAGCATATTGTCGAAGCACCCCGCGCCGGTAAATTTCAGGTGCAGCGACTCCAGCAGCAGAATCGCGAGGGATGTGAGCTGATCAGTGCCGCCGAGGGCCTCGACCAGATTGAAGACAACATCCGGCCTGGCCTGAATCAATCGATTCCGTGCCTCTTCAAGATTCAGCGTGCACGGGATGCGTTCCACTGTAAATCCCAGATTCCGCAAACCGGTCTCGATTTCCACGCACTGCACCAGCACGTCAAGATCAGCAGCGGAATCCTGCAGTGAAACCTGATTCCAGAAAACAACGGCGTGCATAGCAACAAAGCCCGAAAAACAGAGTTGAGGAACGAGAAACAGACTCAGCGAAAAACTACTCGTCTCGCCAGACAATAGCGATTCAGGCTCAACACAGCCACGCACCACAACACGAAAACGGGCAAATCTCCACGGCCGCTGTCTGCTAACATCGTCAGCGGCCAATGAGTCACCGATGCAGGCTGTCACTGGGGGGTGCTGACCGACACGTACGATCCGGCCTGGACAGTTGCTTGCGTCGATAGATTTCCATCCGCGGTCACCTGCGCTCTGTCTCGGTCACGGTCTGCCGTGAACAATCGCAGCTTCCAATCCGGCTGGCCCCGGCCCCGGCAGCAATCGGACTTGTTAGTGCATGCCTGAAACCATCACACGCCATCAGACCGCGGCAGAAATAGAGGAGAGTTCCGCCTGAATCCAGCTTTGTTGAAGCTGAACACCAGTATCAGGCTCAGAAACAGCATCAGGCAATCACTTCATGGATGACTCGGCAGTCGCCATCAATCTGCGTCAATCGCTGCTCAAGACCCTGGAAGTAGTAGGTCAGCCGCGCGTGGTCCAGCCCCAGCAGATGCAGAATCGTCGCGTGCAGATCGCGGACCTGAACGCGACCTTCCACGGCGCGGAATCCAAATTCATCGGTAGCACCGTAGATCGTGCCACCACGGACACCCCCGCCCGCCATCCACGTCGTGTAGCCATAAGGATTGTGATCGCGACCGGCTGAACCTTCCGATGTCGGCGTGCGGCCAAACTCACCACCCCAGATGACAAGTGTGGAATCAAGCATCCCTCTCGCCTTCAAATCGGCAATCAATCCCGCAATCGGCTTGTCAATCTGTTTGCCATTTCGAACATGCTTTGCATCGTTCTCACCATGTGTATCCCATCCGTCCCCGCCACCACCGTGGTAGAGTTGGACAAAACGGACACCCCGCTCAACAAGGCGTCGTGCGTTGAGACATTGCGTTCCAAACGATCGCGTCTCATCCTTGTCGAGCCCATAAAGAGATTTCGTCGATGCCGTCTCCTGGTTCAGATCGACAGCTTCAGGGGCAGTCGACTGCATACGATAGGCCAGTTCGTACGCCGCGATTCGAGATTCCAGAGCGTTGTCGTGTTTGTATGACTGTTGGAATCGTCGGTTGAGAGATTGGGAAAAGTCCAGGATTCTTCTCTGATCCGAATCACGAAGCTCATCCGGCGGATTCAGATACAGGATTGGAGTGCCCCCGCTTCGAAGTTCCGTTGCGGAGTGTATCGCAGGGAGGAAACCGTTGCCGTATGTCACCGGTCCACCTTTCAGTGGCCCGTCGCGCAAGACAACAAATCCCGGCAATTCTTCTGACTCTGACCCCAATCCGTAAGTTGTCCACGCGCCCAGACTGGGGCGTCCCATCTGGCTTGAACCGGTGTGGGTCAGGTAAAGAGCGGGGGCATGATTGAACTCAGTGTGATAGCAACTTCGAATGACAGCCAATTCATCAGCGACGCTTGGGAGATGCTCGAAGAGATCCGACATCTCGATTCCCGATTCACCGCATCGTCGAAAGTTTCGATGACTGGCCAGCAGCTTGGCTTCGCTCGCCCTGGTGAATTCGAGATTGAGATCGGCAAAACCAGGTGGCAG
>CAIYBH010000500.1 GCA_903924405.1 uncultured Planctomycetaceae bacterium
ACCGTCGACAACAGCCACATTATCTGGCTTCCATTTGATTATGCAGTTGTTCGGAACCTGCCGCGATTCGTGTTCGCAACAATCGCCGATTCCACGCCCACACGCACGCCGCGGCCTTCCACTGCGATACCACGAAACAAACTCCCATTCGGCACTACGCGGAATCCCACTCCAACGACTAGGTGAAATCCATAAAACAAGCCGCCAAAAACGTGAATTCCTCCAATCTCACCCCCAAACTTCACCCCCCGCACCGACTGACCACAACGGCACCAACGCCTCCACCGTCCACAACCCCTCGCTCACACCAGCAGTCCACATCACCCGACGTTGTAACTTCTGCACAACACAAACCGCCAATTTGCCGATTCTGCGGGATTCAGCGACGCAATTTCACCCACCGATTGTACTTTTGGCAGGAATCCACGGCCCATCTCTCACGCCGATCATCGTCGCAAATCAATACTGAAAAACAACTTACAACAAATCACAAAAAACGAAACGCGTCTGGCGCAACAGTTGCAACTCTTCTGAATCATTGCGATAACACTCAGGCCATTCGCCTGTTTCACTTTGATGGAGTAACTGTGATGCGAGTTCAGATGGCTCCGAAAACTGTCCGACGATTGCTCTCCGCCGACGGCTATCTCGACCTGGGCATGCCCACACAAGCCGCCAGAGAACTGGACAAAATCACCGACGCCGGTCCCCTCGAAGGACCGCGTCAACTGCTGCTCGGGATCGCTCTCAAACAATCCCAAAACCACTCCCTCGCCATTCAACACCTTGAAAAAGCCGCCCGCATCATGCCCTCCCCGATCCGCCGCTTCGCGTGGAAGGAACTGGTCGAGGCATACCGTGCCGTCGGCAGCGAAGAACTGGCCGAACTCGCCGAAAAACTGGCTGGGGACGGCGAATATCAACTGAAAATCACCCTGCCCCTCGCAGAAAAAACCGTGGATATCGCAATTTCGCCCAAAACCGCCTGATTCCGCGCCAATTCCATTTGCAACGCAACAGGCTTGTTGTTCCACGCAGACTCAACGTCCTGCCTCAAACACCCGCAATCCCCACAAGGCACTCGCCATCTGGCAGTGCCTTGTGGCGTTAAATGGCGTTCACGAAAGGGGTTAGAAACCAATCGCCAAATGGCCCGGGGTTCAGAAACGGGGTCTGGATCCAATAGCCAAATGGCCCGAAGGGTGCTCCGCACTATTGGTTCACGTTCAGAAAAGGGGTCAGGAACCAATAGCCAAATGGCCCGGAGGGTGCTCTGCACTATTGGTTCCTGACCCCTTTTCTGAACTCCCCCTTTTCTCAACTCCGGTCTATCGGAAACTCCGAGTTTTCTGGTACTTTCCACGCCATGCGCGATGGTCTCACTCCGCGCATCGGCTTCCGGTGACAGCCAACGGCTTTCCGCGTCTCTGTGCTCCCAACCCAGCCACGCGATGCTGCTGCGTCAACACCGGACGCACTGTGGCCTCGAAATCCACGCAAACATGTGGCTCGGACCGCCACAACTTTTTCTGACAACATCACCTTCGTACCCTCCTCCTCTGGAATGGAATCCATTGACCATGGCGGGGCTCAAAACCTTCAGACTGTGCATCATTCTTGGTCTCTGCCTGCTGCTGACGGCTGTCGGCTGTCGCGGTCGACAACACGCTCACGTCCTGAAACAAACCGATAACGACATGGTGGGCAGCCACAATGCCGGCGCCGAAACCTGGAAGCCACTGATCGACGAAGCCGTCGCCAAACTGCTCGGCAAGTCCAGCGCTACCATTCTTCAGGCATCCCACACCTCAATTCACAACGACGGTTCGCTTGTGCGAGCCATCTGCTTTGTGGGGGTGGAAAATAAAAGCGGTGAAGTGATCGGTGATTTCAAGGAACAAATCTACGACCACGTCAACACGCTCGTCGGCCAGGATCCGCAGTTTCGCATGATCAGCCGCCGCTATGTCGAAGCAGCACTGGCAGAATTACGCTGCTCCCCCGACAGCCTCGTACTGCCACAGCGCCAACGCGACTTTCAAATGGTCCTCGAACGCCAGAATCAACCCCTCGACTACCTCCTGTTCGCACGCATCACGTCCGGAACCACCAACAGCAACGGCGATTATCAGCGGGACTATCTGCTCACCCTCGAACTCCTCGATATCCAATCCGGTGAATCCATCTCGGAATCCGCAATGCTCCGCAAGGGCTATCACAAAACGATCTTCGGAAAGAACAAGCACTACGACGACTGAGGACACCTATCAGTCCCGCAGCCACGTTCCGCCGTCTTCAGAAGACACGGAGCTTCGCTGTCGTCCACAACCCGGTGGCAACCACAGTCAGCTGCCCCCACCGGTCTCTGACATTCCCGATTTTTTGTCACCCCGAGTTCCACAAACACCTGCGATCCGACTTCCCGGCGTTAGCACTCGCATTCCCGCGGTAACCCTGCATGACGCAACCTCTCAGGACATCTCCGGCCGCTGCTATCACACGGAGCATCTCCGTGTGTCTGGCACTCCCGCTGCTGAGCCTGCTGCTGCCGGGGTGTCAGTCATGGCACAAGACGCATGAGTCCGCGTTGACGGCATGGGCGTCAGGAAATACAGACGTCTCCGTTGCTCGCCTGCAGGAAGCCCGCAGCCAGTTTCGCTCCGAAAAAGAGCTGCTGGATCTGGACCTTGCCATGCTGGAACTTGCCGTCGGTCAACCGGCCGCCGCAGAAACTCTGTTCCGCAAAAAACGGGAATCACTCGACTTCCTCCGCCAGAAGGACATTGGCGAACAAACCGCGTCCATCCTCACCGACTCCCGCGCAATCGCCTGGTCCGGACGCGATTTCGAACGTTCCATGCTGCTGAACCTGGCGATGCTGTCCAGCATGGTCAGCGATGGTCAGGACTCCTTCGCGTACTCCCTGCAATTCACCAAAGCAGCGGCCGATCGACGAGAACTGATTGCCGCAGCGTTGCAGAAAAAACAAAAGGACGGCAAACAGACCGACAGCAAACTGGTCGACAGCAAACTGGTCGACCAACATTCTCCCGAAGCAGCCGATGACACAACGGGGATCGCTCGCGTCAGCTACTCGTCCGAAAACCCCGCCGTCGCCATCACCGCCTCACCCGTGGATCAACCTCTTGCGTTCGGCGCGTGGCTGACCGCCCTCGTACAGTCCGAAACCCCCTCACGCGCTGTGGAAACGGAACAGGCCCTGGCCGATGTGAATTTCTGGAACCCCGCGTTTGCTGACTCTCCCGGAGCGAAAAAGCTCACCACAGGACTCGGTGTCCGCAGTCGCAGGGGCCACGGCACACTTGCCGTCATCGCACTCTGCGGCCACGCCCCGCAGTGGACGGCGGAACGTGTCGAACCCACATCCACCGCCCTGCTGATCGCCGATCGAATCCTCAGCGCCACCGGTAAACACACTCTGCCGCCCACCATCTCGTCGGTCAAGATTGCCCGCCCCTGCTCCACTCCGTCACTCCGGAAAACAGACTGGATCCGCAGCGACGTGACCGCCAACTCCGGCAACTCGCCGCAAAAACTCAGCTTCCATCGACTCGTCGACCTGCACGCCGTCGCGGAAGCGTCCTATAACGCCAGCCGGGATGACGAAATCGCTGCCGCGATCGTCCGACGAATCACCAAGAAAGGCGTGGTCTATGCCCTGAAGAGTACCTCCGGTGTTCATCGCAATACACTGGTGGATCTTGGTGTCAATGCCGCAGGAGTTGCCTGGGAAGCCCTCGAAAAACCCGACACGCGCTCGTGGCGAACACTGCCCGGCGCCATCGATGTGGCCACAGTCGAACTTCCCGCCGAGCCACATACCCTCTCGCTGGCCTCCACCAGCTTCTCCGGTCGGTATCCCGATCCACCCCGAAAGATCAACGTCAACATCGAAGATGGTCGCAACACCTGGATCGTGGTGATGATCCCCGATCAAGCCATGGCCGGTCACATCCTCGTCGGCGGCGCCGACTACCAGCGACTCCCCGTCAATCCCCCCGCACCCTGAGCACTGCACTCTGCAGTTTGGCTGCTAGAAAATGGTAGAAAATGGGGCCACCCATCTATCGGTGGGTCGGTTTTGGAGGGGGCCGAGCACGAGCAGAATTTGGGGCCATCCATCTGTTGGTGCACCGGTTTTCGAGGGGGCCGGATTTCGAGCACG
>CAIYBH010000501.1 GCA_903924405.1 uncultured Planctomycetaceae bacterium
CGTTCGGAGTACGCTTGGTTTAGGACTAGGTAGAACGGCACTATGTAGAACTACACGGACCATGCGGAAGCAGGTGTGTAAGCGTAGGGAAAATAAAAGAACGTTAACTGCTTTTCCGCAGTCAGCAATTGTCATTCAGGATCTCAATTGAATCCGCAATCAACTTTGCTTTTCCTTTGCGATCAATTTCGCTTGAGCCGGTGACAATCACACGACAGTCAAGTGCCTCCTTCACGGAATCATCAAGTTCCGGCCCATATCCAAAACGCACATCATCTCCACCGTTCTCCCGTACGCGAAGCTCAAATGATCGGTCATCCAGATCGATCTCTCGGATCACACCACTCATTTCTGTGAATTGAGACTCCGGAACAAACTTTTCAAGGGCAGACCGAATTCGAATTCTCGATTCTCTCGTGAGTGTCGCTGAATAATGTGCATCGTTCCTACCCGGTGTGGCACGCCGCAGAAAACTCACACGAGTCACCTCCCCTGAGCGAGGCGGCAGAAGTTGTGTGATGACCGCAAGGATGGCTTGTTTGTTTTCCGAGGATTCCTGCTCGAAAGAACTCACCGCTGATTCCGCATTTCCAGGATCTGCCCAGGTGAGTCCTTTAAACAAAAGATCAATGGCTTTCCGGAGAGCTTCTCGGTGCTCAGCGGAGAACAACGACTGTTCCTGTGGTTCTGCCAGCATCACCTTCACACTGCCGGGTGCCAGGCCCACGATCGGCAAATCACAAATCTGTTCAACCCAGCGTTCCCGACGGCGCCCGATTGCCTGACGTTTCACAGATCCGACGATCTCCACGGCCGACTGAATACCCCGTCGAAAGGCGTCGATGAAACGCGCGACGACGGCAGCGGACGTTCTGCCCAGTCCAACGTGATCACCCTCAAGCGAAATCACAAGATCGGCGTTGTCCGGGATCAGGTTGATTCCAAGGTACGCGTCGATTTGTGCTCGCAACTGCAGAATGGTGTCCACACAGGATTCTGACATCACTTGATACATGCGTACATTTTGAGGCAGAACGTCACGGCGCAGCGATTCCAGGGCGGACTCGGCACGCGTCACCTGATCGCGAACGACCTTCAGCTGGTCATCGTTCTGAATCATAGTGGTATCCTCACAAGTCCCTTTTGCGAACCGTTGGCAAAGCCATGTGGGCCGTGCCATTTTACATTAATCTGCAGAAAAAACTCGGTCCATTTTCGTTCGGCGTCTGATCCCGCCAGAACCGGGTACACATCAATCGGAAACTTTCGCTTGACGTCTCGCTTCGAAATCAGGTTGTACTGAAAAGGACGCAACTCCGCTTTCAAATCCCAGTCGGATGCAAGCACCAGCACAATATCAATATCATCGGGTTCCTCCACGCAGCCCATGACAAAGCTGCCATCGACGATCAGGGAACCGCGGATTTCTGCACTCCGAAGTTCTGTGACATACTCTTTCAGCTTTGCGAACAACGTGACGCGTCGCGTAGACCGCCGCGCCTGACCGAAAAGCAACTCAATAGTATCCAGCGTAGTGTCGTGCACGGAGACCGACAAGACACCTGATGGGTTCAACTCAAGCGGCATCATATGGATTTCCTGCGGTTTCGAAACGTGCAACGTCGATTGCTGTGAGTCGGTTCAGGAAAACGGGGGAGACGAAAATGGGGCGAGAAAATGGGGCCATCCGTCCGTCAGTTGAACTGTCCCGGGTGGTGAAGTATTGGGGCAGGCACCGAGGACTCCGCGACCTCTCTTTTGTCGTTCGTGGCCGCAACCACAGCCGCAGCAGCCACACATGCTCCCAGTGTTGCATGTCAAGCCCCGGGCGTAAATCCCTCCATCTGCAGCGATTCGGCCCTACGCGATCAATTGCCTCACAATCCCCGAAGTTTCAGGTACACGCGCTGGACTTCTTTCACACAACATTCCCCGTTTAAGGCCAGTGCACGACAGGCGGCGTCGGCTGTCTGCGATCGCTTGAGTAACTCGCGAATCCGGACCGGCTGCCCCTCCCGGATGTCCTGCTCGATATCATCCAGCGTCAATCCGAAGCACGCACACATCGGGGCGGTCGCGCAATAGGGGTAAACCTCGGTCCGCAGGTCTTCCACACACACGCTCTGGTCGAATACGTCAAAGTAAACCACATTACAACGGACGTTTCCGCAACACCACGCGGAATCGCCCAGTCGCCTGCGATGCTCAGGGAGCATGTGCAGGTCAAGGGGACCACGTCCGATTTCGGTTGCCAGATTGCCACAACGTGGACAGCGCACGCTGGCATCGCTGTCGGGTTCGCGTACGAAGGCTTTGTTCATGCTGGTCCACCGGCCACATCAGAATCGGTTACCAACATTTCAGAACCCGGTGACTGCAACCGTCCTAACCTCCAATTGAACACCATCACGCTCGTGTCGGCAACCTTCATAGCTTCACAGTCGAAATCGGAAGGTCTCATAGAAGTAGAGCTTACCCCACTCGAACAAGGTCCTGTCTGAGACCATAAACCGGGCGTGTCCGCGCATCCCCGGACGCATCAGCACTGCGTCAGGCTGGCTTAGTGCATGATCGAAATGGAGTTCCGCAATGGCCCGGTAGTACGTGCTGGCCAAATGTTCCTGTCCGCCCTGCCCCGGCTTTGTAGCCAGAGATCCACCGAAGCGGGTCGTCAGGGACTCCGGAGCGACCACTTCGCCCTTGAGCGATACCTGAGTCACCTTTGTGAGCCACGTGGTATCCGGAAGGTGATCCAGCTTGATCTCGATGTCCATCGTCTCCGGCAACTCTTCACGGTCTGTCTGATCAATATACAGAACGGCCTGCAGTTTTTCCGACGGGGCAATACTGACCACTTCCTGCCCGGGTTCCAGACTGCAGCCGGCATTGCCGGGATCCAGCGGTGTGCCGTGCCATGTCGCCAGTTTCATCTCTTCCAGATTGTTCCGCGGCTGCTCGGGGATTCTTTTTGCGGCCACCAGAGTCCCGCTCACGGGGGCCCGAATGACACGTTGCACCCCCAGCTTGACCAGTTCCCGAATGACCTTCTGCAGTTCGATCGCTTCCGCCAGCGTATCGCTGGCCGGGCCGATATCGCCACTGCTCATGTAACTATCATACTCACCCGTACGAAATACCAATTCAGCTACGCGTTTTCGCAAATCATCCTGGCGTCGCAGATCATCAGGGTTTTCCATCACAGCGATGACCTGTCCCTTTTCAACTGGCGATCCATTGGCTGGCAGACGGGCATAGTCTTCAGCTGCCGGCATGCCCTGAAGCAGTTGCAGTTGCTGTGGATCGACAATCAGTCGCCCCGACTGCCCGGGCTCGCTGATCGCAACCAGACTGCTGCGGGCTTCCTGCTCAAACTTTGACAGCGCCTGATACCATTCTGAATATTCTGAAGGCAGAACAACCTGCCCCGCCAATGGAGCCGGGATAGCCACGACCCCCCGAGGTTCCAGCACACAAGGCGCCTCGTGGTACCACGGAATATGAACCGTCGCCACCATCCACAGAACAATTCCCAGCACAGACAGAGAAACGGCAATCTTCGGTTTACTCATGGGTTCCATCCGCGGTGCTGACACAATCTGCCAGATACTTCGAAACAGGGCAAACAGGATCCCCGACATTGAAAATGTCAGGACCGTGACTCCGATGCTCTGCAGGTCATAAGGTTTCAGGACGGTATACAGAAACAGGCTGATGGAAAACAAGACCACCCAGCGATAACACCATGCTGCAATCGCATACGTCACGAACCAGGCACGCCCCGTCTCAGGCATGAAAGGATCCGGACGCGATTCAATCCCCAGACAGTACCAGGAAAAGGCTTCTCGCAGCAGCTTTTCCGACTTCTGACGGAGATTCGGAATCTCCAGAAAGTCGCTCATCATGTAGTAGCCGTCAAACCTCATCAGCGGATTCGCATTGAAAATCACTGTCGTGATTGTGGTGACAAAGAAGATATTCAGAGCCAGATGATGCAGCAGGCCGGGCTTGGTCAGCCACCACACATAGATTGCCACGGCACTCAGAATCACCTCGATATACATTCCGGCGGCACCAATAATGATCCGATGCCACTTGTTCTTCATCATCCAGGAATCGGTCACATCGCAGTACAGGCAGGGACTGAAGACCAGCAGCATGACCCCCATCTCATGGCACTCACCACCATAGTGCACACAACTCAGTCCGTGACCAAATTCATGGATGACTTTGGCCAATCCCAGAGTGACCCACAGATAAATCAGATTGGGCCAGCCAAAAAAGCTCTGGAATTCCGGCAAACGGCTGCGAAACTCATCAATGTTCGCTCCCAGCACCAGCCATGAAGAAACGACAAACAACAGACACAGCGTCACTGTCGTCGGGTGAAATAACCAGCGACACATGGGCAGCATTGAACGCAGTGTTCGCTCCGGATCCCATCCGGGAAGCCGCAGTGACAGCAAGCTCATCAGCGTCTGACGAATTTTCTCCTTCCGCGTTTTCTGTCGTTCTCGGGCGACAGAGGCCCCCTGGCCGGGGCGATTGCTGATCACCAAACCCTTGCGGTGCAGGTCTGTAATCAACTGCTGAATGTCACTGAGTGTAATCTGGAGCGTCGGAAACTCTCGCTTTAACTCATCACGTACCGCTTCAAGACTGCGCTCGCCATTCAGCAGTTCCAGAATGCGATACTGCTCCACCTGCAGACGGTGATACTTCAACGCCACAGGATCCTTAACAACCTGGTAACCGACACCAAGATAGTCAATCCTGGCAACAACCAGATCGGCACGCTTTCGCAGCGGAATCGGGCGCTGATTTGACGCAACCATGCTGCCTGTGCTCATCGCTGCTCCACTCTCACTTTCAAAACCCGGAGGCCCTCAGCAGTACGTCCCGGAATTCGATTTCCGAAATCTTCAGCCACCGGTCAGCCACCACACGGGGCACGAACCCTGTACAGCGGAAACCAGATCCCAATGCGTTCACGCCACTGTTGGCTAGTCACGAGGTCGGGACAGGACTGTGGCCGTCACCGGCATTCCCTGATGCAGCAGGTATCGCCCGAATTTGTCCTGACGATTCGGAACAAACACGCTCAACTTGATCATCGGTTCGCCGGAAATATTGTCCTGAACAGGATCGATAAACCGGATCTCGCCGATAAATACACTGTCATCCGTTTCGTCCGGCACAACGTCCGCACCTGTAAACTCCGGCTGCGGTTCCTGCGCACCTGCTGCTTCCCCAGGCACACTCGAGTTCGATTCTCCGGGAACCTCATCGAAGAGTCCACCGCCACGCGCTGGGCGGGCCGTATTCGCTCGTGGCGCCCCCGCTGCCTGAATCTTCCCAGGCCGAATCTCTACCTTGTCCCCGACAAACAGCAGCTTGCGGTCTTTGGCGGGAACCTTGACCTGAGCCCTCAGGGTCGACATGTCCGTCAATTCCAGGACCTGCTCCCCCGGTCGCACATTCTGGCCAGGAAATACTTTGACCAGAGTCACCAGGCCGTCAAAGGGTGCACGCACTGTGTATTGCGCCAACTGGGCCTGCTTGATCTTCAGTTCAGCATCCTGAATCTGTTTGTCATCAATCGCTTTGCGAAGTGATGCCTCGCCCTTTTTAACCTCCAATTCGACCTGCCGAATTTCGCTGGGGTTAAATGCTCCGGGACGCCGCTGGTTCGTTTCCCGCTTCTGCTGCTGCTCGGCCATCGCCACATCCAGAGACACCTTCGCAAACTCAATCTCTGTCTGCAGATCCAGTTCAACCTGAGCCCGACGAACTTCCGCCTGAATGACCGCGTCATCCAGCCGAATCATCTCGTCACCCGCTTTGACCATAATACCCTCATCGGAAGGCGTCACGCTGATAATCCGCCCCGCAACCTCCGTCGATATCGGGACTCGCCGCACCACTTCCAGCAGGGCCGAGTGCGTCTTCACTCGCACTTCGTCCTGACCAGAGACTGTGCGACCGCCGCAAATCAGCAGGCATAGTCCTGTACCGAACGACACGAAACAGGAAAACCTGGCCATATACGAGTCCTTTACAGCAACACTGTTCAGATAGAATGCTGACCCGCGCACGTGCCATGACCTCCGGGAAAGAGAAAACGGCTAACGCTGCACGCCAGCTCTGACGGTCCCCACCAGGTGCAGGGTTTCCACGCATCAGAGTTCATCGCCTGTCGAAGTCATCATCAGAGACCCATCCCGGGCTGCACCCGCCACGATGAGCACTCCGACGATCTCACAGAGTCTATCTAACAAAACTCGCGATTTGCCTCAATCCGGCGTTTCCGCACACCAGACTTCCCAGACCACCTGAACTACCAAAAATCAGACAAGACAGATGCAGCTGGCGAGAACTTCGCCGGATTCCCGCGAAACACGCCGTCAATGCTTATCGCCGACGCAGCACAAACACAACGTCCTCGGATCGACCATTGACCACGTGCGGCCTTCGAATGTTGTACGCAAAATCATAGGTCTCAGCGATTTCCAGAGCGGGTACCTTCTCAAGCAACGAGAGAAACTCGGCGTACTTGTAAGTCCGGTATTCCATATGATCCACAATCCTCAGCCGACTGGTGGGGGTAAACACGTCGACATGCAGGCCAAGATGCTCCAGTCGCGTCTTCCGATCAATTCCTTTTGACCACATGTACGAATTCACGACCAGATTTCCCCGGCGAGCTGACCAGCTTTCTTCCTGCATCGGCTTGCATGCCGTCGGTTCCAGGTGGATCCCCAGAATATACAGTCCCCCTTTGCTCAATCCCTTTGCCATGCACTGCAGATGCCCCAGCGCCTGCTCTTCCGTCGACAAGTGACGAAATGTATTGATCATGTTGAACGCCGCGTCAAATTTCTTTCGCACACGGAAGTTCGACATGTCGCCAACCACAACGGTGGCGGGCAACTCATATTTGGCCAGACGGTCATTGCAGTACTGGACTGCTTTCGGATTCAGGTCGTTTCCTGAAACCGCAAAACCCGCTCGGCCCAGTTTGACCAGCAACCGCCCCGTTCCACAGGCCGGCTCAAACACCGAGCTCACTTCACACCCCGCGTGCTTCTGAAAACAGGCTTTCAGAAACCGGAACTCGGACGCCACATCCGAGCCGAACAGCAGATCGTAGTAAACCGGATAGTCATAGATGCTGGCTTCAACCTGAGTATTCATTGCGCAACATTTCCCATCAGGGAGTTTTGCATCCGACAGATTCCCCGGATGCTTCGGGTAAACTGACCATGGCCATGGAGCAACACGTCCCGAGCACTGATAACACTTCTCATCCTCAGCACTTCGCGGACAGGACCAGAGCTCAGGGCACTTCTCCACAGGCTGTTAGCGTACTTTTCCGCGACGATTCCTGCAGTACCAACGAACACTCTCTTTTCCCGATTCCGGTTTCTGAAGCCCGATCCATGGAACGCAGGTCCCGAAAGCCCCCCCCTTCGACCCCATTCCTGTGACAGGCCTGCCATGTGACGATCTACCGGTTTAGCGCCTCCCTACCATCTCACCCAGACCCATGAACACCTGAAGCCCACACTCTGAGAATGGGAGGCGACGGCAATCCGGGCGTTCAGGGGCGTTTCCGGCTTGATTACAGAACATCGCTCAATTGCCTGATTCGCCAGTGAAACTCAGAGCGACACGTTTCGTCGGAGCGAAACGCGACTATTTTCCAGTTTTACGTCGCGTCGCGATCCCGCCGATCACCTGGCTCAATACACTCATCAGGGCCGAAACTCGTGCACATCCACGGCCTGAAAATCGAGGCTGGTCCCGGGGTCATGCCCCTGAAGACTCAAATGCCCCCCGGCCAGACGACGGCCCTCCCGCGGATTATCCCGGTCCTCGCGCGTGTCTCTCCAGCTGACCACCTGATACCCATTCACCCACGACGCAAAATAGTCGCCCTGGGCAATCAGCACGGCCGTGAAAAAACCTGTCTCATCCGCCACGATTCGGCGTGCCGGAATTCGACGAAAAATGGCCCCCGTACCATGGTCCGCCGGCTGCGTCGGATCACCATTCTTCATGCCATTATGCAGTTGCATCTCGTAACCATTCGACGGCACCTTCTCAGTTCCCGGCATGGCTCGAAAGAATACGCCACCATTGAGTCCGGCTCCGTTGATCCTGGCGGTCACCCGCAGAGCAAAATCCTGAAACGTCTTGTCCGTCTCCAGGAATCCCGGCCCTCCGGCCACGTGCAGCAGTCCATCACGTACCGAAAAGTCGGCCTTCGACCCAGGCACCGGATGCCAGCCGTCAAGTCCTTTTCCATTCAGCAGGGCCTTATACCTTAGCGGTCGCACGCACACGTTTCGCCAGGCAACCCGCCCCTGATTCATCTGCAGCCCCAGCCGACCAGTCAGCCGAATCGCCGCAGACTGGTCCGTGAAGTCCACGATCTGTCCACCATCCAGCCACACCTGAATACGAGGACCTTCGCAGAGCACTCGAAAGGTATGCCATGCTCCGGCAACTGCCGGAACGTTTTCCGCGACATGTCGCCCCACCATACTGCCTGTTCGATGAGTCGGATGGTCATCGCAGATGTTCAGCTCATACGTGTCTGTCGCGGGATCCGCAGCCACGTCCGCTGTCCTCAGAAACACACCACTATTTCCGCCCGGCGCCAAATGAAAGTCACAGCGCAGCTCGAAGTCATCCAGCCGAAACGGAGTCAGCAACAGGCTCTTCGCCCCGCTCGCCGCCACAATGCTGTCACTCTCCACATGCCAATCGGTCTCCGCCGGAACATCCCAGCCGTACAGAGAACGCCCGTCAAACAGACTGATCCAGCCCTCAGAAATCTCTTCCGCTGTCAGAGGAGGACTCACGTACTCCACCGCCGGCTCGACCTGCCCGGGTCCGGCATTTTTTCCCACTGACGCGGCGACTGTCGGGCTATCTCCGGTTTTTAAGCCCTCAAGCGAAGACGTGTCACTACACCCTGAGACACCCCAAAACACCAGCATCCACAAACCAGCCCGCAGCACATTCTTCATGATTCACTTCCCCACTGCTCTGATTCAACGATGACAGCCTGTCGGCGACTCTGATGACACAAAAAACGCCAACGACAAAAGCCACTCATCGATTCATCGATACGTCTCTCAGACGGTTCGGTAACACGCCGGTCAGTCGCTGAACCGGAACGATCGCAGCAGCGATCAACCGCCAGTCTGCAACATGCCCGCTGCTTCATACAGCGTATAACAGGTCAGGCAGAGTACGCTGAAGCCAGCGCCGTGGACACGGTCTGCACCAGTTGCCGCGACGGAACCGGCTTTTTCAACACGGAAAACGCATCCGCTTCCTGAGCATCACGCCGCAGATCATCACTGGTGTCGGAGGTAATCAGGATGCACGGACGCCCTCTGTCCATCTGCTTCAGAACTCGCAGCGTTTCCAGACCGGTCAGCAGGTGCATGTGCATATCCAGCAGCACAATGTCAATCCTCTGAACCCGCACCACTTCCAGGGCTTCTTCGCCGGATTCGGCTTCGTGAAGCGTCAGAAACGGACGGTCTTCCAGAACCTCACGCAGCACCCGACGAAACGACGCATTATCGTCCGTAATCAGCAAATGAAAGGTTTTCTCTGCCTGGTACATCATTCGAAACAGCCTCAGATGATGGTTCCAATCCCTGAAACATCTCTCAGCAAACTCTGTCATCTCTGGTAACCGCAGATCATCCCGCGTCTGCAGAGACACCAACTCAGCCCTATGGAGAGGTGCCTGAGGACCGACTGCCACCATCCATCTCGGCGTCGCATTCCCCGCAAAATCTCACCTCACCTGCGCTGGTCTGAACAGGAAATATGAACGCTTCCTCCGGGGAAATCCAGTTCTAACACGAAAAATGCCTGTTTTCCTGCTGCCTTCCAGCCAATTTTCCGGCTCGCAGCCCTACCAATTCCGCCCGCCAAAACACGGTTATCAGCCCATCTGCCACGCCCAGGACCGCGTTTTCGCCCGCGAACTCCCGCTTCCACGGCTTCGACATCTTCCATTCCGCACTGGTACCTGCCAAACGCAGTTCCTGCTGATTCGTTCCCTGCACGACCACTCATTTTCCGCAGAAATCAGGCGGTCGCTGCCGTTTTCGCCGAATCCCGATGAACAGCACACAGCGATTTCCCATTCCCCCGGTCGGCATTCAAATCAGGCTGTTGACCGGAAACGTCGGACTTGCGACAACGAATGACACGGGGTGCCGTTTTCAACAGTTACCCCCTGAAAGCACGAGGCCCGCGTGATCCGTCCCCAAGCGGAGCGGCCTCGGCCCAATCAGATCACTTTCCCGTCCCATTGAGCTACTTCAACCTCTTCCCGTCTCACTACCCCTCTGTTTCCAATTCTCAATTTCACGTTCCGTTGGTGACTGCTCCGTCTGACTACTGACGTCCTGATCTGATCAACGTCTCCACTGACAGACGTGTCAGAATGATGCTGGTTGCTGTTCACAGACGTCATGACAACGGACACGTGGACATCCAGACCTGCTCGTCGCAACGAATCTGCGCGATATCCCTTTCCCCTTCTGTCTCTCGCAGACCGCTCAGCCTCACCCGCTTTCCGGATCTGAGGCCTGAAATTTTCTGCAGGAGTGTTCGCATGACAACGCTTCGATCCCGCTCCACTGCCATTCTTCTGGCAACGACCCTGAGCCTTGTGGCGACAGGTTGTTCGAAGTCACTGTTCACTGCCGGGGCGTTCAAATCCCTGACATCCAAGCCGGATATCATCGAACACGGGACTGAACTGCGCGTCATCACCCAGTTCACCGATGCGCTGGCGGAAAACAAGGAACCGGCATTTCGTCGTGTCGTCTCCTCACGCTTCGAAAAACAGGCACTTCGCTCACCCGACGCGTTCAGTGATCTGGAAATCCTGAAACTGCCGAAGGCAAAACTGGAAATCGTGGAAAGCAAGTCCGTCGATGCCAACCGCTTCGAAACAATTGCGAAAGAGAAGGAAGGCACGACACGCTATCAGTTCATCATCGTCCGTGATTCCGAGAAGAATCGCTGGGTCGTGGACGACGTCATGCTGCGTCAGCAGAAAAAAGGCACTCGTGCCACCCGATCATCCGTACAACTGATGGATCTGCTGCTGACTCTCCGTGAATTCCTCGGTACGTGGGAGAAAGGGGATCGCGAAGAAGTTCTGCAGGTCGTTTCCGGTGATCTGCGATCCTCCCTCGAAACTCTTCCCGAGCCCTGGCGGCAGCAACTGACGCGACGCATCACGGCAGAGTACGAAACCGGGATGGCACGCCGCCCTGAAATCCAGATGAATGACACCGATGCCGTCGGCAAGATCCCGTCCAAAAACGGATTCCTGCTGGTCAAAGTGGTCCAGGAAGAGGACCAGTGGCTGGTCTCCGATATTGAAGTCCGCAATCGCAAGGCCGAACACCACCCCGGCTCCCTGCTGAGACAGGCACGCGCAATGAATTCCGTCTCCCGCTTTCTCGCAGCCTACCAGCAGGAAGATCTCGAAGATCTGCAGGCGGCTACGGAACAGAAGTTCTTCCAGAACTCGCTGCGCATCGGGGACCTCTCCATGATCCCCCTGCCCGCTGCAGACCACGCACCGGACGACTTTGAAATTCAGTCCTTCGCAGGCAAGCTGACGGTGATGATTCCGGATCAATCCGATGTGATCCGTGTGGATCTGATTTCCACAGAAGCCCGGGAAGCGGCACTGGCCCCCGTGGACCGAAATACTCTGACCGCGGTGGAATCCGCTTTCCTCGTTGCTGACGTTACCATTTACAATCGTCAGAAGCAGCGACAGAGCAATCTCAAGGCGGCCTTCACAGCGCCTGCCCGCGCCATGCTCTTTATGTCCGCACTTGCCGAACATGACATTCCTGTTCTGCGTCAAATCTCCTCCCGCGAGCTGAATGATCAGGTCTGGGAACGTATTGATCCTGAATTGGTCGCCGATTTTGCCCTGCAGGATGTTCCTTCCGGCGAACTGTCTCTCAGAGAAACAGAAGTCTTCGGAGATATCACGGAACTGCAGTTTCTCGCCGAAGATGGCCGACTCTGCAGCATCCAGATGCATGATGAAAATGGCAGCCTCGTCGTCTCCGACGTACAGTACCCCGGCCCCAGCCTCGATGTCGCCTCCCTCAAAACTCAGCTGCTGGCCTCCGTCCCCCTCATCGAATTTGCTCGAGCATGGGAGAGCGAGGATCTCGACGCCGTTCGTAAAATGACTTCGCAGGACTTCAATCGCCTGGTCTGGAGCAATGTCAGTGAACTCCCTGACGCATTTAACTCCGTGCCCGAACAGTTGAGGCAGTCTGTGCTCCGCGCTAAAGAAACCCCACAGGTCATGATCGTTGAACTGGGACACACAAAAACCACGACCACGGTTCGGCTTATCCGCGAACATACCTCGTGGGTGATCGATGAAATCACGCTTGCAAACACCACCGGGACCACCGTCGAACTGCGTAAGACCCTGAGGGAAAATATCGCAGCTCAATTCCTCTCCCGGCCAGGCGGCGAAATTCAGACCGTCGAATACTCCGAGTCGGAACAGGAACCGCAAACGGCCGGGGCCGTGGTACATGCCGTCGGCCGGAAAACAGAAACCCGACCACGCGGTAATCTCTCCCTGCCGTCCAGTCAGACAAAAGCGTCGGCACTAAAATCCGGAGTCGACATCACGAATGATGCTCCAGCTGCAGCTCCAAAGGGGAAGTCGACTGCTGACAGAAAACTGCCGTCCAGCACTCTGAAAGCAACGCCTGTAGCCACGGAACAACCGCTCGAATCCGACGACGAAGACGAATTGCAGTTGCCAACCGCCCTGAACCCAACACCCACGTCCAGTTCCGAGGAAGAACTTCCCAGTGACGGCGGCGAATTGCACTTCATCGGCAAACCTTCTTCCAGGGCAGCGGTCGGCAACGACAGCCTCTCAGTCGAAGAACCTGTGCCGTCCGTCGGCAGCAAACTCCCCCGCAAGTCTTCCGGGAATAAGTCCACTTCGCGGATCCGCACCCCGGCAGATCATCCAATCGAAATCCCTCTCGACTAGTTTGCCATCGCTACAGCCCATCCTCGGGGAAGGTACCGAACACAGGGAGCTGTGCAGGACACAGCTGGGGAGGCGAAATGGCGGCAAGCTGGGATATCAGGCGAGATTTCAGTGGCTTGCGCAAAGTTACTTGTATGTCGGGTTAGGCCGTGAAAAAGCTGAACGTTCGTTTCGACGGAGCGAAACGCGACTCTCTGAGGGCTTAACACCGTTTCGCCATCCCGGAACACAGCTCCGTTTGTGCCGCTGAGGCCATGCCGCGATGCGCCAGACCACGACGCAGTTCATGGTGACACTCGATTTGATAACGCTGCAACTCAGGCCAGCACTTCCTCAATCCGATGCCCACCATTCACGATCGGAACCGGACGCCCGGTTGGTGTGTGATACACTTTGTCAGCATCCACACCCAGCAGGTGGAAAATCGTTCGCAGCAGATCCTGAATTCCATACGGTTGCGTGACTGGATAGCTGGCCGTCTCATCACTGGCCCCCACCACCACACCTCGACGAATTCCGCCTCCTGCCAGAATCACCGTCTGGCACTGGGACCAGTGATCGCGTCCTGCATCCTTGTTGATGCGTGGTGTTCGCCCCATTTCGCCCATCATCACAATCAGCGTTTCATCCAGCAGCCCGCGTTCGTCGAGGTCACTAACCAGCGCCGCCAGCGCCCGATCTGTGGGCGGAACCAGCGTTTTTTCATGACTGGTGAAGTTGTCGAAGTGAGTGTCCCAGCTGCCATGCTCGATCCCGATGAATCGGCAGCCCGCTTCGACCAACCGCCGTGCCATCAACGCACATTGACCGATCGATGAAAAGCCATAGCGTTCACGCACCTCATGAACTTCGGACTGCAGATCAAAGGCCCGACGAGCCTCCGGTGACGTCACCAGATCCACGGCCTTCTCATAGTACGCCCGCAGCGTTTCCGCTCGCCCCGTGGCCAGCGCCCCGGCCCCCAACCGCTCAGCATCCGCAAGCATCTTCTGCCGACGAGCAAAACGCTCGTGACTGATCGCATCCGGAACATCCAGATCACGCACCCGAAAATCCGCCTGCACGGGATCATTGTCAATTGTGAACGGACCGTATTGAGCCCCATAAAATCCCGGCCCGCCGGGACCCAGTGCGTTCGGGATCTCCACATACGGCGGCACGGCACCTCGCGGGCCCAACTCCCGGGAAATGATCGAACCAATCGATGGATACAACTCGTTAAACGGTACCCCTTTTGCCTGCCCATCCGCAAACGCCGGAGGATACCCTGTCAGCAGCCAGTGTCGACCTGTCTGATGTGCATTGTCCGCATGGCTGTGCGACCGCAGAATAGTCAACTTGTCCACAATCTTCGCCGACAGCGGCAACAGCTCGCTGATCTGAGTCCCCGGAACAACGGTGGACACCGGACGAAACGGCCCCCGAATCTCCGCGGGTGCGTCCGGTTTCAGATCCCACATGTCGATATGACTTGGGCCACCTTCCAGCATAAAGAAGATACACGCCTTGGCCCGCGCTGGCCGAATCGTGGCAGCCTGAGCCTGCAATTGCAGCATCAACGGCAGTGAGAGCCCGCTCAGAAATCCGGTCCCGCCAAAACGCAGCATGCGCCGACGAGTCAGCAGTCGATCCTCATCCACAAATTTCGATCCTGCTTTTCGACTCATCAGAGATCCCCTCACAGCAGTTGTCTTCGTTTCCCAGGTACTCGACTTTGTCCCTCAGCCCAAACAGCCGACTGACAGACATCATTTTCCGACACGTCCTCACGGCGGCTGAATCCAACATCCGTCTCGTCAGCCACTCAGCCCCGATGACTCAATGATTGAACACAAATTCCCGCAGATTCAGCAGCACCCAAAGCACATCCTGCGTTGCCGCCCCGTTGTCACCCGCCTCCTGAAAAGCCTGCAGCATTCGTTGTTTTTCGACTTCCGAAGGCAGCCGACTTAATGCACTCAGGTACAGCTCATCCAGAATCTCCTCCGGACTCAGCCCCGCCTGCACCAGTTTCGCCGCCCTTCCCTGACGACTTTGTACCTTATCCATCGTTCGCGTCGAATTCATCAGGTGCAGCGCCTGAGCGATACTGGGCTCAGTCCCCCGTTCACACGCACACACCGTCTGACGAGTTGGACGACCAAACACCTCCAGAAACTGTGACGGCAGCTTATTGTCCCAGATTTGTATGGCTCGATACCCTGCAGGCCAGCCATTGAAGGATTCCGCCACGCCAGTCACCTGAGACACCGCATCCAGCAAGACTTCAGCCGGCAATGGTTTCCAGCTGGCATGCGAATAATTCTGCTCATCCAATCGATTGGACTCATTCACCTGAACACTCAACTGGTACGCATAAGACCCCAGCAAAGTGGCCGTGAATTGTCGCACATCGAACTTCAGATCCACCAGATGCTGTGCCAGTGCGTCCAGCAGCTTTTCGTTCGTCGCCGGGTTGGTCGCCCGCAGATCGTCAATCGGCTCCACCAGCCCCCGTCCGAAATAATGGGCCCAGATTCTGTTGGCCAGAGTCCGAGCGAACCAGGGATTCTCTGGTGCCGTCATCCATGCCGCGACCGCCGTTCGCCAGTCCTCCGTCGTCGGTAATCCGGAAGCCGGAACTCCGGGAACCGTCGGCACGATGTCCTGACCTGTCCGAGGATGTTTGAGGGGCGTTCCCGGACGCCCGATAATCTTCAGCCCCCCGCGCGGATCCGGCTTGCGCTGCACCCCCGTAAACATTCCCGCAAACGCAAAGTAGTCCGCCTGATCCCACCGCTCAAATGGGTGATGGTGACACTGCGCACACTCAAGGCGAACCCCCAGAAATAACTGACTGACTGACCGCGCCAGCTTTTCCGGATTCTCCTGCACCTGATAAAAGGCCGCCGGCGATTCAACCAGCGTTGCCCCCTGCACGGTGAGCACGGAGCGTACAAACTGGTCAAAGGGCACATTGCGGTCGATCTGTCTGCGAATCCAGCGCGTCATTGCCACAGCACCCTCGGTGCCCACAATGTCCCGATCCACCTGCAGCAAATCAGACCACCGCTGTGCCCAGTAATCAGAATACTCCGGACGCTGCAACAGCGACTGCACCAGTCGCGCACGCTTGTCGGGTGACGTGTCTGCCAGAAAAGCCCGAGCCTCCTGGACCGTTGGCAGAGTTCCAATCGTGTCCAGCGACACCCTGCGCAGAAATGTCGCATCATCCACACCCGGACTGGGGGCAATCCGCAGCTGCTGCAATTTGTCCCACACCAGTGTGTCGATGAAATTGTGCTCCGGTGGACGAACAAACTCCACCGCCTCTCGCGGCCGCGTCACGCGGCACACTGCCACTAACCCGGAATACCGCACCAGCACCGCCGCTTCACCTGGCACATCCGTAGCCTGAATCAATCCACTCCGGTCCACGGCTGCAATCCCGTCCTGATTGGACTGGAACTCCGCTTCCGCCGTCACAAATCGCTCGGTGCCGTCGGCCGACTTCGCCGTCACCCGCAATTGCTGCCGTCCCCGCGCCGTCAGACTCACCGCCGACGGCTCAACACGCAACTCAACCAGTCCCTCCTGCTTCTCAGGGTCCAGGACCATCCCCTCGGAAATCCAGCGGCTCAGCATTCGATGCCAGCGGGAACCCTCAGAGAACTTCTGACCTCCTCCATGCGGCATTCCGGCCGTCGCTTTTCGCAACAATAAACTCTGCTCAGGAATCGCAGCAAAAACTCGACGGCCACGCCCTTCTGAAACAATCGCCGCGTGATCAGCTGCGGCGTCATACCCAAACACACTTAATTTGAAGCCATTCTGCCCCTCCGCCTTGCCATGACACCCCCCGGAATTGCAACCGGCTTTGGTCAGCAACGGCAGAATCTCTCGACGAAACGAAACCGGAACCGGTGTCTGAACTCCAACCACCTGCACCGGTAACCTGTGCTGCAAATCCCCGTAACGAACGATGATTTCCCCAGCCCCATCCCGAACGGCCGACAAACGCCCCGTCGCATTTACCTCCACAAGTTCCGCTGCCGGCGGGTCA
>CAIYBH010000502.1 GCA_903924405.1 uncultured Planctomycetaceae bacterium
ACCGGACAGGATTGTGATGACATGGTGAACGAAGTGCTTGTGGGCTTCTGCGCCGCCTTTCTGGATCAGGGGTACGCACAGTGGCAGTTGCCCGAGCGTGACAACGGATTCCTGGCGGCGTTCTGCGGCATGTTTACGACTCCGGTGATCGGTACGCGGCGCTGGCTGCACACGCTGCCCCGGGAACTGGAATCTCTCCAGTCGGGCAAAGTCACCGCACTGCAGAGTATCTGTGATTCCCTGATCGCCTTCGGGATTACAGCGGACGAACGTCGTGTGTGGCTGCGCAAATCACTGCTGGCGTTGCGCGGGTGGGCCGGAATGCTCTGGCAAACGGAGATTCGTCCAGACCGCGTCTATCGCCACTCGCCCCCGGGAACTCTGCTGGAGTTTCTGGCGATCCGACTGATTCTTGATCGGCTGGCAGCAAAGTCTGTCATGGCCTCATCGACTTCCAGCCCGACTGGCACTGCAGGTCTCAGAGAAGTTGTGGAGCAGAAGTCCTGTCAGCCTCCGGGAATTGACAGCTCTACGGAATTTCAGTCCTTCGCAATTCTGCAACTGGCCCAGCGACATGGCTGGTCGCCGCAGATGCTGCATCAGCTTCCCGACGCGCAGTTCCGGGAGCTTGCCGAAGAAATCCGGGCCTTTGACGCGCTGGAAAGGCGGCGTGTTTTCCAACTGGCGTTTGAGCGGCATTTGCTGCGTCAGACGCTGGATGCAATCAGCATTCGCGCTGCCGAACCGCTGGCGATTCCGCGACAGGCAAAGTTTCAGGTCGTGACCTGCATCGACGCGCGTGAGGAATCGTTTCGACGTCACCTTGAAGAAGTTTGCCCGGAAGCGGAGACCTTCGGAAACGCCGGGTTCTTCTGCGTTCCGATGTACTATCGCGGCGCCGCGGAAGCTGCGTTTACGGCACTGTGTCCTGTCGTGATCAAACCGGCAAACTGGATCGTTGAGGACGTGGTTTATGCTCTGGAGGATTCGCATCGTCAACGTGCCGCGGCCCGACGCATGATCGGTCGCGCCACACAGCGTTTCGAATTCGGAAGTCGCTCGTCACTGTCCGGAGCCGTCCTCACCGCAGTCCTCGGCCCTCTCGCCACCGCGCCGCTGCTGGGACGAATCCTGTTTCCCCGCCTGGCGGCCCGCATGCACTCCACCGCACAGCAATTCGTCGCCCCTCCGGCCATCACTCGACTGCGACTGGAACGTCCCGAAGGGACGCCCGCCGGACCTCACGAAGCCGGGATCGGCTTCACGCTGTCGGAGATGGTCAACATGTCCGAACGTTCGCTGCGCGATATTGGCCTGACGTCGGACTTCGCCGGCCTGGTCCTGTTTCTGGGCCATGGCTCCACCTGCCTGAACAATCCCCATGAATCCGCCTATCACTGTGGCGCCTGCTCCGGCAGTCCCGGAGGTGCCAACGCGCGAGCCCTCGCTGCCATGCTGAATGACAGACGCGTACGGAGACAACTGCAGGAACGCGGACTCGATATTCCTGACGGCACATGGTTTGTCGGTGGTCTGCACAATACCGCCACTGAGACCGTCACGTTCTACGATCTTGAACTGCTGCCTTCGTCACATGTGGCTCAACTGCGCGCTGTCCGCACAGTTTTGACACAGGTCGCCGAACGAAACGCGCATGAACGCTGCCGACGATTTGAATCAGCACCGCTGGAGATTGATCCGGAAGCAGCCCTCCTGCATGTTCAGGAACGCTCCGAAGACCTCGCACAGACTCGACCCGAATACGGGAACTGCACCAATGCCGTCTGCTTTGTCGGACGACGCAGCCGGATTCGCGGACTCTACCTCGATCGACGCTCGTTCATGATGTCTTACGACAAATCTCAGGATACCGCTGAAAACATGATCCTCGCACGTATTCTGGGCGCTGTAATCCCGGTGTGTGAAGGAATCAATCTGCTTTACACGCTGTCGGCCATGGACAATCGCGGCTGGGGCTCCGGCACAAAGCTTCCCCATAACGTCACGGCATTACTGGGGGTAATGGACGGCGCTTCCAGTGATCTGCGACCGGGATTGCCATGGCAGGGCGTCGATATTCACGAACCCGTCCGACTGCTGTTTGTTGTGGAATCAACCCCGGAAGCGATGCTGCAGATTATGGATCAGAATCCCAATGTCGCGGCCATCTGTCGCAACGGCTGGGCACAACTGGCCGTACTGGATCCGCACTCGTCACGTATCCAGCGATTCGTCGATGGCCACTTTCAGGACTACGTCCCCTCGGTCAGCACTCTCCCGCACGCTGCCGATTCCACAGACTGGTATCGGGGGCGACGAGACCATCTGCCGTTTGCCATGATCGAACAGGCCTGGCCACCGGATTTCGACAGGCAACTCCAGCCCCCTCCCGAAGCAGCAATTCACAACACGATAACGGGCAGATAACGCTGAAGTCACGGCCCCCGAACTGCTCAACAACTGGTGTTCCTCGTCGCCTGTACAAAAAATACAGGCGGCGAATAAAGAATGTTCTGAACCCGGATGATGACCCGACTGAGTCTCTGATATGCTGACAATTCCCGGTCTCCTCGTTGTGCTTTCACCAGCCCTGCTGTTAGCGGTCCTGGGTCTGAGCTCGTTGTTTCGTCTGTCCATGACAGAGCGACTGGCAGCACGCTGTACCTGGGCGGCAGTTACTACCGGGCTTACAGCCGCCATCGTGATTCTGATCACCATGCTGGTCACCAGCAATCGTCAGGTTTCAGTGGTCGTTGGTGACTGGGTACGCATCCCGGACAATGTCGCAGCGCACATGGGAGAATCACCGGAACACCAGACAACGCCCCAGCCGGACTCAGACGCCGAGAGCGTGCCGAGTGACGGACCGCACCGTCACCATTTCCACTTCACACTGAAATTCGTCTTCGACCGACTCAGCGTACCGTTTGTGATCATGACGTTCGTCCTGTGCGGTGTGATCAGTGCCTTTGCCAGTCGTTATCTGCATCGGGATGAGGGCTTTCATCGCTTCTTCCTGCTGTTCGCGTTTTTCATGCTGGGAATGATCCTGTCCTCCGCTGCAGGCACCATCGAAACGCTGTTCTTCGGCTGGGAACTGGTGGGACTGTCTTCGGCGCTGCTGGTCGCATTTTTTCAGGACCGCCGCGCACCGGTGCAGAATGGGCTGCGAGTCTGGTCGATCTACCGACTGGCCGATGCCGCATTTCTGATTGCCGCCATGACTCTGCATCACCTGTCCGGATCGGGAGATTTTTCAGGGCTGGCAGGGCAGGGCACATGGCCAGCAGGAGACGTACAGGTTTCCCCGGGATCGGCACTCTTCGTGGGCTGCATGCTGCTGTTTGCTGCCGCCGGCAAATCGGCACTGATTCCCTTCTCCGGCTGGCTGCCGAGAGCCATGGAAGGACCAACCCCCTCAAGTGCCGTCTTCTACGGAGCGTTGTCTGTACACCTTGGCGCTTTTCTTTTGCTGCGAGTCGGTCCGCTCCTCGACGAATCCCTGATCCTGCAGGTGCTGGTCACTCTGATGGGAATCTCCACCTGTGTCTTCGCCGCCATGGCCGCTCGTGTGCAGTCGGACGTCAAAAGCAGCCTTGCCTTCGCCTCTCTGATTCAGGTCAGCATCATCGTCACAGAAATCGGCCTTGGCTTTCGTTACCTCGCTCTGATTCATATTGTCGGACATGCCTGCCTGCGCACCCTGCAGCTCATCCGTGCCCCTTCACTGCTGCGTGATTACAACAGCATGCTCAACGCCATCGGAAACCAACCGACTCAAAGCAATGCAGCGGAAGCTCTGCGCAACACTCGCATGTTTCGGTTTGCTTTTGATCGCGGCAATCTGGATGCCCTGATTGATGAATATGTCGTTCGGCCTTTTGTCATGATCTTTCGCTGGTCCGATACCATGGAACAACGCTGGGCGGCATGGCTGTCCGGAAGCTCAACACGACCACCAACCGATGGCCCCGGATCGAAGTCTGCTGCCGCAGAGTTCACCGAACTGGAAACGTGACCCTGTTCACCATTCTGAGCCATAGAGGTCGAATCGCGGCATTCGGCAGAATTCAGTCACCCCGAAATCATCCCGGCAGACTCAGACAAACGAAGATTGATTTCCGGCATGGACTGGATCCCTGATCCAGCAACTGCCAACAACACCTTAACTGTCACCGCGGGTCCGCGGGGACAGAGTTCATTTCTCCACTGCCCGGCCGTCTCGCACGGACACGCAGTCATTCTCAAAAGACGTTGATATGATTCAGGAACTTCATCTGCCGTGGCTGGAATGCGGAGTGCTGCTGCCACTTCTGGGCGCCGCCTGCTGCGCCTTGATTCCAGACCGCACCAGGGCTCGCTACACCGCGATTGGCTTCGCCGCCGCCACACTGGTATGTGCCGTCGGAGAATGGATCGATTTTGCGACCGTGGGTACCTTTGAGGCCCATGACCACTGGGACCTGATTCAGCGTCTGACCGGACGAGACAATATTCTCGTGATCGATGAGCTCAGCGCCCCCCTGCTGGCACTTTCGTCACTGCTTTACCTGCTCACGATTCTGGCAACACTGCGTACCAAACAGGATCGGTTTTCGATGAGCCTCACGCTGCTTTCAGAAGCCATTGTGCTGGCCACTCTCAGCAGTCACGATCCTCGGATCATGATCGGACTCCTGTCTCTGGCAGTGATCCCACCGTGGATTGAACTGCGAAAACGGCGCGCCTCATCGCGGGTCTTTCTGATTCATATGGGACTGTTCATTCTGCTGCTGGTGGCGGGGCGCAGCCTCGTGGAAGAACGCGATGGCCGGGAAATCGCCTCCGGACTATCCGCCACACTGCTGACAATCGCAGCGCTGTTGCGAGCCGGTGTTGTGCCCCTTCACTGCTGGATGACCGACCTGTTTGAAAAGGCCACATTCGGTACCGCCATGCTGTTTCTGACACCGATGACGGGGGCCTACGCCGTCATGCACCTTGTGTTGCCGGTGGCCCCGGTCTGGGCTTTGCAGAGTATCGCGGTGCTGTCGCTGATCACCTCATGCTATGCCGCCGGGATGGCCACCATTCAGACCGATGCCCGACGTTTCTTCTGCTACCTCCTGCTCAGCCATTCCTCACTCGTGCTGTCCGGACTGGAGCTGGTCAATACGATCGGAATGACCGGAGCGCTGTGCGTCTGGATCTCTGTGGGGCTGTCCCTGACCGGGTTTGGACTCACTATTCGTGCCATCGAAGCCCGCATCGGACGCGTCGCACTTGATCGCTACTACGGCATGCATGAACACACACCCACGCTGGCCGGCCTGTTTCTGCTGACAGGACTGGCCTCCATCGGTTTCCCCGGTACCATCGGATTTGTGGGCATGGAATTGCTCATGGAAGGCTGCGTGGAGGTCTACCCGATCGTGGGTCTGAGCCTTGTCCTGTCATCAGCCATCAACGGAATTTCCATCCTGCGTGCCTGGTTTCGCATTTTCACCGGAGTTCGGTTTGAGGCGGCTGTTTCCCTGAGATCACAACCCGTGGAGCGATTTTCGGTACTGGTACTGTCACTGCTGATTCTTGGTGGGGGATTCTGGCCGCAACCCGGTGTTTCGTCCCGCTTTCATGCCGCAGAAGAACTGATGCGGCTGCGGCGGGAACGGTTACGCGAGGCCCCAAAACCCACTCCCCCGGAAACTCAGCATCTCCCATTGAAAAAATAATCAACGATCTGTCGGGAAACAGCGCCCGCAGAACCGTTTTCGGTTAATGTGTTCGGTGAACGCTGTAGAACATGATTTTCCGCAGCTGGCGGCCGATCGTCCGACATTCAACGAAGGATCGCTGCAGAGTTTCGGTTCAGAAGGACCAGCGATGAAACCATCCCGAGAAGTTCCCGTCGGTGATTTACGGGGATTCACCAGGTACATGCGTCAGGATCTGATTTCCGGATTACTGGTGTTCCTGATCGCGTTACCGCTTTGCGTGGGTATTTCACTGGCCTCCGGGTTTCCCCCACTCGCCGGAATCTTCACCGCCATCTGCGGCGCGGTCCTCACCGTCTTTTTCAGCAACTCCGAACTGACCATCAAGGGGCCCGCCGCCGGGCTCATCGTGATCGTGGTTGGCTGCATCGAAGACTTCAGCGGCAACGGAATGACCGAAGGCTGGCTCCCAGCCGACCAGAATGCCTATCGCGCAGCCCTGGCAGTGGGCGCCGTCGCGGCCGTACTGCAGATTCTGTTCGGACTGTTTCGAGCCGGGATTCTTGGTGAATTCTTCCCGGCGACCGTCGTTCATGGCATGCTGGCGGCCATCGGTGTCATCATCATTTCCAAACAGATCCCGGTTGCTGTCGGAGTCATGGACGCGAAAGGCGGACCGTTGGCACTGCTGCGCCAGATTCCGGACTTCATGGCCCGAGCCAATCCTGCCATCGCCTTTATCGGGGTCTTCAGCCTCGTCGTCATGTTTGTGTGGCCGATCATCCGCAGTCGTGTCAAAGTGCTGGCACCGATCCCGGCACACCTGATCGTCCTGCTGCTGTCAGTACCACTGGGCATGGCCCTCAATCTCACCACAGACCATGACTACCGCCTGTTTGAGAAAAGCTATTCGCTGAACGATAAGTTCCTCGTCACCATGCCCAAAGAAATCTTCGGGATGTTCAAGGAAATCACCACACCAGACTTCTCCGTGCTGAATCAGTGGAAAGCCTGGAAGTGGATCATGATGTTCTTCGTGATTGGCAGCCTCGAATCTCTGCTCAGCGCCAAGGCTGTCGACCTCCTCGATCCATGGAAACGCCGAACCGACATGAACCGCGACGTCCTGGCTGTCGGGATTGCCAATCTCGCCGCTGCCATGCTTGGCGGACTGCCGATGATTTCCGAAATTGTTCGCAGTCGATCCAATATTGACAACGGTGCCAGAACGCGTTTCGCCAATCTATGGCATGGCGTGTTTCTGCTGCTGTGCGTCGGACTGATTCCCACCATCCTGCACCGCATTCCACTCGCGGCACTGGCCGCTATGCTCGTGTACACAGGCACACGACTGGCGCATCCCAATGAGTTCCGAAACGTGTATCGCATCGGACGCGAACAGCTGGTTATTTTTGTGGTCACCCTGGTCGTCGTACTGTCGACGGACCTGCTCATCGGCGTCGCCGCGGGAATCATCCTGAAAATGGTCATCCATCTGGCCAATGGGGTGCCACTGAAATCCTTCTTCAAAGCCTGGGTTGAAGTGGAGGATGTGGACGAAAAAACCAGTCGCATCATCGCTCGGGAATCAGCCGTCTTCAGCAACTGGATTCCCTTCCGCCGACAGATCGAAGACATTGGCCTCGTCCAGAAACGCAATCTGATTCTCGACCTCTCAGGCGCCACCATGGTCGACTCCAGCGTGATGGAAAAGCTGGAGGAAATGCAGGGAGAATTTGAACAGGAAGGACTCCGCCTCGAACTCCGCGGCCTCGAGGATTTCCGCTCATTCTCCCGCAGCTCACACTCCGCACGCAAAAAAGAACTGACACCCGTTCGTCGAATTACCATTGTTGCCGACGAATCCGTGATGGATCAGCTCCTCCCGGAACTGATTCGCATGGGAATTTCGGGCTACACAGAAGTGGGGTGCCGCGGAGCCGGACGCACTGATCTGAATATCACAGAACTGCACCCACGCCCGTGCGTTCGACTGGAAGTGGTGACAGTGCCGGAAGTCTGTAATCAGGTCGTGGACTACCTTCGCAGCAGCATCATGCCACTGCATAAAATCACTGTCTGCGTAGAAACGGTTGAAGTCATTCGACTGAGTGCCTTCCAGCCCTCCGAGCAAACCTCAACACTGGATTCTGTCACTCACCACTGACGCAACTCGGTGGCGTCCTGCGTCAGCAGCGCACGGTTCCCACTGAGCCTCGTTCTCCGGGAGCCGCGTTCTCCGGGAGGGCGAGGTTCCACCCGAGCCGCGCACACTGGGAGGGCGCATACCGGAAGGGCGCACACTGGGGAAGGGCGCACACTAGGGGAGGGCGAGGTTCCACCCGATCCGCAAGTTTCTCCCGCGTTTCGCCCTGAAACTCTGTGTCCTCTGTGTTTAACAGAACTCGCCTTGTGCGCCGACGTGTCGCCATCCCGGGACGACGTTCCACACGAGCCGATCCGCCACGCTGACCGGCTGAAACCCCGCCCAGCGGGTAAAACCCTCGTTAATTCTGCTCCCGGCCGATTCGAGGCGGGATGCCCACCGATCGGTCTCAGTAGTCTCGCCCGCCTCAAAGCTTTCCAACCCGGCCTGAAAACACCCCCAACCAACAGGGTGGGCATCACTTCACCAGGCGGCACGTGGCGGTCTTTCATCCTGATTTTCAGGGCCACCGGAATACAGCGAGTGGCCGGCGGACGGATTCCACGTTAGATTGCAGCAAAGGCGTTCCGAGAGCAACTATGCTGGGTCGCACACACGCTTGTAAAGACACACATTCTCATTCCGCCAGACCGGACCGGATTCATGATTCCAGGCTTGACGTTAAACACGGGCGCAAAGCTCCCCGCCGCAGGGTTCGGCTTCTGGAAAGTCGAAAAGTCACAGGCCGCCGACGTGTGCCAGACCGCCATTCGCACCGGCTATCGACACCTCGACTGCGCCTGCGATTATGGCAACGAACAGGAAGTAGGGCAGGGTATCGCTCAGGCCATTCAGGACGGACTTTGCCGCCGCGAGGATCTCTGGGTCACCTCAAAACTCTGGAATACCTACCACGCCCCTGAACACGTTCGCCCCGCCTGCGAAAAATCCCTGCAGGATCTCGGATTGCAGTCGCTGGATCTGTACCTGATTCATTTTCCCATCGCCCAGAAATATGTGCCCATCGAACAACGCTATCCACCGGGCTGGATCTTCGATCCCACCACCGAAAACCCCCGCATGGAAGAAGCCCGCATCCCGATTCACGAAACATGGCGAGCGATGGAAGATCTCGTCGACCAGGGACTTGTCAGGCACATTGGAATCTGCAACTTCGGCACCAGCCTGCTGCGAGACCTGCTGTCCTATGCACGCATCAGGCCCTCCGTGCTGCAGGTCGAATCTCATCCGTTTCTTGTTCAATCCAAACTGCTGCGATTCTGTCAGCAGGAAGACATCGCCTTCACGGCCTTCTCCCCGCTGGGCCCCGCCAGTTACTACACACTGGGCATGGCAATCCCGGAAGATTCGCTGCTGGACCACCGCATCATTCAATGCCTCGCACTGAACTACGGTAAATCCGCCGCTCAGATCCTGCTCCGCTGGGGCGTCCAGCGCGGCACCTCCGTGATTCCCAAAACGTCCAGCCCGGATCGTATGGCCGAAAACCTGAACATTTTCGACTTCGAACTCAGCGCTCAGGACATGGACGCCATCTCCTCACTCGATCAGGCACGCCGCTTCAATGACCCTGGCGTCTTCTGCGAATCTGCCTTCGGCACCTTCTGCCCCATCTATGAATAACCACGCCCGCCGGGCGACATCGGCCATTTGTTCACAGGCTCTGTCAGCAGAGGTGGAATAACCCGTGTGTGGAATCGCAGGAGCAATCTGGTGGGACGCAGCACTGGCCGTGGACCACGACACACTGCAGCGAATGACAGACAGTCTGCGCCACCGTGGCCCCGACGCTGACGGTCACTGGCTGTCACTGCCCGCTCACAACTCCACGCCACAACCCGACAAACCAGCTGTAGCACTCGGACATCGTCGACTCAGCATCATTGATGTCGCCGGCAGCGCCCAACCCCTCGGCAACGAAGACGACTCCATTCAGGTGGTCTTCAACGGCGAAATCTACAACTATCAGGAACTGCGCAGCGAACTGCTCGCCGCCGGACATCAGTTCCGCACCGACGGCGATACCGAAGTCCTCGTGCATCTCTACGAGCAGGAAGGACTGAAGTTCGTCTCGCGACTGCGGGGGATGTTCGCCTTCGCACTCTGGGATTCCCGCCAGCAGCGACTGGTCATCGCTCGCGATCGGCTCGGCAAAAAGCCACTGTTCTACCGCATGGAAGCCGGACGACTCAGCTTTGGCAGTGAACTGAAAGCCCTGCTGCAGATTCCCGGCATGCCCCGAGTCCTGAATCACGATGCCGTGCTGCAGTACCTGACTCTGCAGTACGTGGCCCATCCTCACTGCATTCTGCAGGGATTCAGCAAACTGCCGCCAGCCTCCCTCGGCGTCCTTCAAAACGGTCAGTGGAATGTCACCACGTGGTGGACACCTCCCTACGACCAGCCGGACACCACTCGCACATCCGTGGCGGACTGGGAGGACCAGTTGCGGACCACATTGCAGCAGGCCGTCCGACTCCGACTTCGCAGCGATGTCCCCCTCGGCGCATTTCTCTCCGGCGGTATTGACTCCACTGTGATTTGCGGACTGATGCAGGCGCAACTGCAACGCCCGGTCAAAACCTTTTCCATTGGGTTTCCGGTGCAGGCTTTTGATGAACGCGAATACGCGCGACAGGCCGCTCGTTACCTCGGCACCGAACACCACGAAGCGATCGTCACCCCGGACGCCCTGCAGATCCTGCCCTCACTGATCTGGCACTACGACGAACCCTTCGCCGACAGTTCCGCCATTCCCACCATGTACCTGTCCCGCATGGCCCGCGAACACGTCACCGTCGCGCTGACGGGCGACGGTGGTGACGAGCTGTTCTGCGGATACGATCGCTACCGTGCTGCCCGCGCTGCAGGCTGGACCGACTGGGTTCCACCGTTGCTGCGTCAAGGCCTCTCGTCCCTCGTCGCTCGCCTTCCCACATCGGTCGAACAACGCTCGTTTCGCCGACGACTGCAGCGACTGATGGAATCACTCGCACAGGACCCGGAACGCCGCTATCTCAACTGGATCACGATTTTTAATGCCGCCCGCCTCGATTGGCTGGTCAGTCCGGATCTGCGTCGCCAACTGCAGACCACGGATCCGGCAGCCTGTATTTTTCAGGCCTGGCAAAAGTTCCCGCAGCGGGATTTCATCACACGCATCACCGCGACGGATCTGCAGACCTATCTGCCCTGCGATATTCTGACCAAGGTGGACATCGCCAGTATGGCCGCCTCACTGGAATGCCGCTGCCCATTCCTCGACACCGAAGTCGTGGAACTTGCCGCCCGCATGCCCATCGAAGTCAAACAAACGCTCTCACGCTCCAAAAAAGTGCTCGTGGACACATTTAAAAACCTGATTCCGCCAGCCATTCAAAGCCGGCGCAAAATGGGTTTTGGAGTCCCGATTGATCACTGGTTTCGACGAGAACTGCAACCCCTGCTGCGCGATGTCCTGCTGTCCGATCGCGCCCTCAACCGCGGCCTGCTGAATCCCGCCTCCGTCAGGACCCTCGTAGACGAACACACCTCCGGAAAAGTCAATCACGCCTATCGACTCTGGAACCTCCTGTGCCTTGAACTCTGGCAACGCACATTTCTCGACCAACTCCCCCCCGTCAACGCACCAACCAGCATCAACTAATTCTGCCCCCGCCGCCCATCATTCATCCCTCCGCACTCTCTTCACTCTTCACTCGCCCCTCGCCCCTCGGGCGCAAAGAATCCGAAACACCCACCCTGAACAAGATGTTTCAAAACCTGAACAAAGCGTTCAACTCCCCCATCATTTGCGGACAAAAAACCACAATCTCACCCGCCGAAATCGCGCCGGCCCAAACATCGCCGGCCTCGCCGTATCTCCTGTCCCGCAGAATCCTTACAGCCGTCATACCCCGCAAAATCTCTGCAGTCGCTGCATCCGGAAGCCAACATCGCCTTTGACGCCGCCTGGTTTCCCGCCCAATCGCCCCGCAACTTGCCTCTACCGGCCGCGTGAGCCTGGCTCCGGCGTTTCCGCCGTTCCCGATGATCACCAGAACACCGCACTGATCTGCGCGACTGGTGTCAGTCAGTGCTGCATCGATGGCCATACGCGCGGACTGACAATCCGTCGCTGGCCTCCATGAACAGGCAGGAAAAGGACAGATATGAGTTTTCCCGATTGTCGCCGCAGGTTCACTGCGATCAGTTTCGCCATCGCATTATTCGGCTCTCTCCTGCCCGCGGGATACGGTACTGAGCCTCGTAATCTCGTGGATGATGGCTGGTTTTCCGGATCGGGGATCTCTGCCCGGAATCAGATACTCCAAAAGGGTCAGCGGCTGAGCACATGGCAGGTAACTTCGGGCAACGTGGGTCTGCATGTGACTGAATTCCGGCCACCGATCACCGGTGCCAATTCGATCGACCTGAACGGCAGCAGCAGTGGCGCAATCAGTCAAACGCTGCAGGTCCGCCAGGGGCTGGCCTATACCGTCCGCTTTCTGATGTCCGGCAACTGGACAAAGTACGCAGATGCACCACGGGCGATGCGAGTGCAGGTGGGGGATGTGCAGCAGGACATCACTCTGAAAAAGCCCGCAGGCTGGTCAGGCTCATCCATGCATTGGGTTGAGCAGCGACTCGATTTCACGGCGAAGTCGTCGCAGGTGCAGGTGCAGCTGATCTCACTCAGCACAGCCACCGGAGATGCCGGTCCTGTCGTCTCTCAGGTGATGGTGACGGGCGAACCTGCGGGCCCGCAATCGCTGGAAACAGTGGCAATTCCACAGCCATCGCAACTGCATGATTTCATTCAGAACCGGGAAAAGGCGATCGCCCTCGGCAAAGCCCTGTTCTGGGACCAGCAGGCTGGCAGCGACGGGCGCACGGCCTGTGCCACCTGTCACTGGCATGCAGGTGCAGACCTGCGATTACGCAACACTCTGCATCCTGGGCCGGTGCACCCCGCCTTTCAGGATCGGACAATGTCGACCGACAGCACCGCACTGCAGGCCCGCCGGAAATTTCAGGGCCCCAACCAGACACTGCGAGCGACGGACTATCCGTTTCACCGGATCCGAAATCCGCTGCAGCCTGCCGATGAACTGGGGCAGAATCCCGTGCTGTCGGACACCCCGCAGGTGACGGGATCCCAGGGCGTTGTCAGCCGCAGCTTTGTCCAGGTACTTCCTGGTCGGGCCAATGACACCGGGCGCAGCACACCCCACCCGATTTTTCAGCTTGATGGATCTCAGACGCGGCAAGTGACCGGCCGCAACTCGCCCTCCGTCATTAATGCCGTGTACATGGATCGGCTGTTCTGGGACGGTCGCGCGAATCACTACTTCAACGGCGTCAATGCCTTCGGAGACCTCGATCGTCACGCACGCGTCCTGAAACGCAATCCCTCAGGCAAGGTGGAATCGGTGGCGATTCTGCTTGACAATGCCGCACTGGCATCTCAGGCCGTTGCACCGGTGCTCAGCCGTGTCGAATCCAGCTGGGATCGCCGCACCTTCAGCGAACTGGGTCGCAAGATGTTGTCGCTGCGTCCGCTGAGTCAGCAGCGCGTCGCTGTGGACGACAGCGTGCTCGGCAAGTACCGCCATTCCAGCGGTCGAGGTCTGGACAAGGTCACCGCAGGATACGACGCACTGATTCGCGAGGCGTTTCGGCCCGAGTGGTGGGCAGGCAGCACGGTCACACCATTCGGCTACACACAGATGGAAGAAAACTTCTCCCTGTTCTGGGGCCTGTCGATCATGCTGTACGAATCCACCCTGATCTCTGATCAGACACCTTACGATCGGTTCGCACGGGGCGACACCACAGCGCTGTCTCCGAGGGCAAAACGTGGCCTTGAACTGTTTCTGAAGGAAGGCCGCTGCATTGAATGTCACGGTGGTCCGGAATTCGCCGGGGCCACCATCAGCCACCTGCGGCGGCGACACGAACGACAGGGCTTGATCGAAACCATGCAGGGTGGTCGTGGCACGGTGCTTTATGACAGCGGTTTTTACAACATCGGTGTGCGGCCTTCCCATGAAGACCTCGGACTTGGTAACAACCACCCCAAATACGGACCGCTGTCCTATGTGATGCAGGAACGTCTGGGACGCAATCCGGATCCGAAAATTTCCGTGAGTTATGCACAGCCGGTGGCCATCAACGGCGCATTTCGCAGTCCCTCACTGCGAAACGTGGAACTGACTGGTCCCTACATGCACAACGGCGGGATGAAGTCCCTCGAAGAAGTACTGCAGTTTCACGCACGCGGAGGAGACTTTTCGCGTCGGAATGCCGCAGACCTGGCACCGGACATTCATCCGCTGCCGGCACTGCAGAACGAACCCGACAATATTCGAGCGCTGGCGGAGTTTCTGAATCATCTGACCGATCCGCGTGTGCGACTGCAACAGGCCCCGTTTGATCACCCGGAACTACTGCTGCCGCACGGACACTCCCAGCTGCTCCGCCCGGACGCCCTCGACGATTTCCTCGTCCTGCCCGCGAACGGGCGCCACGGCGGCACCGCGTTGCAGACCTTCGAAGAGGCTCTGGAACACGGCCTGAATCTGTCCATGCAGTCCGGAGGAGTCATGTAATACGCACCGCCCGGTGGTCGGGCGGCGACTGATCACGCTGCCGCCCGACCACCCAACGCACCTCCGCCTCGTTCGGCCACCGGTCTCGCAGGTGACCGTCGAATCACCCGGGCTACCGCGAATATCAGGCAAAATCGCCCCCGAACACCGCTTTTTTGCCCGACTTTTTCCAGACTGAGTCCAGACCTGTCACTGACCCGACTTTCTCCTTAGAATACAGGTCGAGGTCGTGAGTTCTTAGTCCCTTTTGCCGTGGCAGGCCCTGAAGACCATGTTTCAGCCCGTTTCTGACAGCAATTTCGTAGTTGGTGAACATTCCGTTCTGAAGTTCTGGGAATCCCAAAACACGTTCCAGCAGCTGCGACGGAAAAATGCCGGGAAGAAACGCTGGAGTTTTCTGGACGGCCCCATCACGGCCAACAATCCCATGGGCGTGCATCACGCCTGGGGTCGCACCTATAAGGACACCTACCAGCGCTTCTTCGCCATGACTGGCCACGACCAGCGGTTTCAAAACGGTTTCGACTGCCAGGGCTTGTGGGTCGAAGTCGAAGTCGAAAAGCAACTGGGCCTCGGCACAAAAACCGCCGTCCACGAATACGGCATCGATCGCTTTGTCAACGAATGCAAACGACGCGTGCTGCGGTTTGCAGCCCGGCAGACCGAACAGTCCGTGCGTCTGGGCTACTGGATGGACTGGGATGATCCGGATCAGCTGCGAAACCTGGCAGAGCAACTTGGCACGGAAACACCCGTCACGCTCACTACGCCAACCGGCAGGCAGGTCACCGGCCACGCACATCAGTTGGTCGAGAAACTGGGAAATCCGGAATGGGGCGGCAGCTACTTCACGTTCAGCACCGAGAACAACGAAACCATCTGGACCTTCCTGAAAAAATGCTTCACCCGAGGCAAAGTGTATCAGGGACATGACGTGATGCCGTGGTCGGGACGCGGTGGCAGTGCGTATTCGCAGATGGAAATCGCCGAAGGTCGTCGGCTCACCACACACAAAAGTGTCTTCGTACGATTCCCGATTCGTCGCTCAGCTGAAGAACAGGCTGCAGCGGGTGGGCCCGAATACCTGCTCGCGTGGACGACAACACCATGGACCCTCACCAGCAATGTGGCTTGCGCCGTCAATCCGGACCTCGACTACATTCGCATTCAGGCAAAGCGTGACAACGCCATCTATTATTTTGCGAAAGAGAATCTGAACTTTCAGCGACTGGCAACGGAATTCCGCGACGGATTTGGCAGACCGGAGTGGAAATGGCCTGAAGGCGTTCCCAAGCTGAAGACCATCGCGCAACTCTTCAAAGAGCAGGGCGGGTTCGAAGAGCTGGGCGTCCTGAAGGGCGCGGACATGGTCGGCTGGACCTACACCGGCCCCTTTGATGACCTCGCCGCTCAACAGCAGCCCGGTGGAGTCCCCTTTGACGAACGCACCGCCGATCGCTGCGGGGTCAACAGCCATCAGGTGATTGACGGCGGCCGGGATTCACGCGGCAACGCCAACGTCGTGGCCGGTGAAGGAACAGGCATTGTTCATATTGCCCCGGGCTGTGGTGATATCGACCACAAGATGGGGATTGCCCTCGGATTGCCCGTGATCGCTCCCCTCAAAGAGGACGGTACCTACTCCGAGGAATTCGGCGAATTTGCCGGCCGTGAAGCCATTTCGCCAGCCACCGCCGAACTTGTCTTTGAACGCCTGAAGGAAAAAGGCCTGCTGGTCGCCGTCGAAGTCTATCCGCACATTTATCCGCACTGCTGGCGCACCGGAGACGAACTGGTCTTCCGACTTGTGGACGAATGGTTCATCAATATGGACTGGCGCGAAGAAATCAAAGACGTCACACGTCAGATTCGCTGGCTGCCCGACAGCATCGACGGTCAGGAACGTGAACTGGAATGGTTGTCCAATATGGGCGACTGGATGATCAGCAAGAAACGCTTCTGGGGCCTGGCCCTTCCGGTCTGGGTCGACGAACAAACCGGCGACTTCGAAGTCATCGGCTCGCTGGCCGAACTGAAGGAACGCGCTGTCGAAGGCTGGGATCAGTTTGAAGGTCAGACGCCGCATCGCCCCTGGATTGACCACGTACGGATTCGCAATCCTCGCACCGGTAATCTGATGAGCCGCATTCCGGACGTCGGCAATCCGTGGCTGGATGCCGGCATCGTGCCGTTCAGCACGATGGGCTACAACCACAACCGGGAAGAATGGCAGAAGTGGTATCCCGCGGATCTGGTGACCGAGTGCTTCCCCGGACAATTCCGCAACTGGTTTTATTCGCTGCTGTCACTGTCCACCATGATGCGCTACGACGAAGCCACCACGGCAGACGACAAAAAGCCCTTCCGCACGCTGCTGGGACATCGACTGGTGCAGAATGAGCAGGGCAAACCCATGCACAAATCCGATGGCACCGCCATCTGGTTTGAAGAAGCCGCCGAACAACTGGGCGTCGACACCATGCGCTGGATGTATCTGGCCCAGAATCCCGCGGCGGATCTGCGGTTTGGAACACGGCACCCTGACAAACCAGTCACACTTCAGACACCTGCGGGTCCAGCCGAAAAAACACGTGAAGGCGTGCCCACCTGCCTCGTCACCAGCGGGCCAGCAGATGAAACGCGCCGCCGCATTCTGATTCCGCTCTGGAACTGCTACAAGTTCTTCGTGGACTATGCCGTGGCTGACGGATTTGTCCCGTCTCCAGCCCTGCGCACGCAGGTCGCTGCAGGCCACGACCAAACCGTCAGCGCAGGCACCGTATCGGTGGCTGAGCGTCCGGAGATCGATCGCTGGATTCTTTCCAACCTGCAGTCTCTCATTGAATCTGCCAATCGGGAACTGTCGCAGTACAACGCGCCAGCCTTCTGCGCCGAAGCCGCCGCCTTCATTGACGACCTCAGCAACTGGTACATCCGACGCAACCGTCGCCGCTTCTGGCGCTCCCGGGACGCCAGCGATTCCGACAAACAGGCCGCGTATGAAACACTCTACGAAGTCCTTGTCACCCTCTGCCGATTGCTGGCCCCCTGTTTGCCGTTCCTGACCGAACGGATGTATCAGAATCTCATTCATGACAGCGAACCAGCGACCGGCGCAACCGCTGCCAACAGCACCCTGCCGGCCTCTGTTCACCTGTGTGACTACCCGACCCCCAACCGCACACTGCTGGACACCGACCTGAATCAGCGGATGGCGGCTGCCCAGAAAGTCGTTCGACTGGGACACAAACTGCGGGAAGAAAACAATCTGCGAGTCCGGCAGCCACTGGCCGAACTGCGGTTCGCCGCCGCCACTGTGGAGACCGCGCAGGCCATTGAACGTCTCGGGGATGTGATTGGTGAAGAACTGAATATTCAGAAGGTGCTGCGGGAAGAAAATCTCGACGCCCTCGTCAGCTACGCCTACAAGCCGAATCTGAAAACGCTGGGCCCGAAATGCGGAAAACTGCTGAATCTGCTGCGCACGCGGATTCCGGAACTGGGTGATGCCGTGCTGGCACCACTGCGACGCGGACAGGCACTCACACTGGAACTGGACGGCAACACCCTGGAACTGGTTCCGGAAGACGTGCTGATCAGCACGGAACAGGCAGCGGAATGGATCTGCGGAGACGACTCAGGAATTCAGGTGGCCATCAGCACCGTACTGACCCCCGCACTGATTCGTGAAGGCATGTCACGAGACTTTGTGCGACAGGTTCAGCAGTTGCGTAAGGACGCGGGACTGAACATTCAGGACCGCATTCGCATTCATTACGCGGCCGACGAAGCGTTGGTGCGTGAAATGGTCGGGGAATGGCAGGCCTACATCAGTGAAGAAACGCTGGCCCTGAACATCACGGAACACGCCACAGCCCCCGACGACGCCAAATCCGTTGTGACGGGTGACAGCAGCGTACGCATCTGGATCGAAGCGCAGTAGGCAGAACATGCCCTTCGTGCTTTGACGGATCAACAGCAAGCCCCACAACGCGGCTCTGCCACACCCACCCCGGGAGCGCGCGCCCCGGGAAGGCGCACCCCGGGAGGGCGCGGCTCCTGCCAAGCCGCAAACACCTCCGGCTCAGACACAACCTCCCCACCTCAATCCATCCATGTCCATCCGTGGTTTAAACCCAAGCCCCTCAACCGCACCGGCTCAGATGGAACTTCGCCCTCCCACAAAAACCACTCTCGTTCCGTGTGTTCCGTGTCTTCCGTGGTTCAACAACATCCCCATCCATCCGTGGTCATCCGTGGTTTCAAAACCAAGTCCCACGGCCGCACCGGCTCAGATGGAACTTCGCCCTCCCAGCGGGCATTCGCATATCACCCGTCCCTATTCCCTATTCCCTCAATGCGTCGGTTCGATCGGCACAAAGGTGGTCCGGTTGCGTTCAAAGGCACTCTCCGCCGCTTCACGAGCGCGCCGCTGGAATTCCTGCTGACATCGGCCACTGCGCAGATTCGGATCCGCCTGCGCTGGATCCACGGTCTTTCTCTTGCCTCGCCCGCGCGTCGCCCGCGCTTTTTCCATCTCCGCTCCCGCCGGCGGTTGATACGAACCATCCGCGGTCAGCAGTCGCCCCTTCACGTTGTCCCGCAGACACGTCCGCAGAATCTGAATTGCCCGGCGCTTGCAGGTCTCATCCAGCACCGGAATCAGCAGCTCCACTCGACGATCCAGATTTCGCGGCATCCAGTCAGCACTGGAAATAAAGACTCGCTCATCGCCGCCATGATGGAAGTACAGAATCCGAGCATGCTCCAGAAATCGATCGATGATACTGACGATCCGGATATTCTCGCTGCGTCCCGGAACCCCGGGACGCAGACAGCAGATCCCACGGATATTCAGATCAATTTCCACTCCCGCCTGCGACGCTTCACACAAGGCCTCAATCATGATCGGGTCGGCAAGCGAATTGAGCTTGATCATGATGTGCCCCTTATCTCCGTTCCGGGCACGCTCCGCCTCCACGCGAATCATCTGCAGCAGCTTTTCACGCAACCCAATCGGCGCCGATTCGATCTGTGAAAACTGCTGGATCTGCGACGCCCCCGTGACGGCGTTGAACCACGCAATCGCGTCGTTCCCCAGGTCCCTGTGACACGTCAGCAGGCTGAGGTCTGTGTAAAATCGGGAGGTAATCTCGTTGTAATTCCCCGTGCCGAAATGACAGTACCGCTGAAATCCCTGTGGTTCACGCCGAACCACGATGCAGGCCTTGGCATGCGTCTTCAGTCCCCGCACCCCATAGATCACCTGCACTCCGCTGTATTCCAGTTGCCGCGCCCATTCAATGTTGCGGGCTTCATCAAAACGCGCTTTCAATTCCACAATCACAGTCACGTTTTTTCCGTTTTCCGCGGCACGAATCAGCGATTTCACAATCGGACTGTTGCGACTGGTCCGGTATAAGGTCTGTTTGATCGCCACCACGTCCCGGTCGTCCGCGGCCTCGGACAACAGCCGCAGGACAGGCTCAAAGGACTCATACGGATGAAACAGCAGCACATCCTGCGATTTCATCGTGTCAAAAATCGACTCCGTCGGATCCACGCGGGGTGAAGGGCAGGGCGTCCACGCATTGTACAGCAGGCGGTCAAAGCCACTGAGATTGGTCAGCTGCATCAGATCGCTGAGCCCCACGGGACCTGGTGCCGGGTAAATGTCGCGTTCCCCTACCCGCAACAGCGCTTTCAGAAACTCCAGCAATGGCCGCGTAACTCGATCGGAAAGTTCCAGCCGCGTGCAGAAACTGTCCTTCCGATCCTCAAGCACATCTTCCATTTCGGCCAGCAGGTCGGCTCCATCGTCGTCACTGACGGTCACATCCGCATTCCTCGTCACTCGAAACGGGACTGTCGCCACGACTTCCTGACCGGGAAAGAATCGCCCGGCCATCATCTCAATCACATCCTCCGTCAGCATGAATTCGTAGCCACTGCCTGTCCCCGGCAGAGTGATACAGCGGAGGTCAAACCGACCGAACGGGATCACTGCAAACCGATAAGGCTCTGCTTCAGAGCCCCCGCGCAACTGCACAGCCACATTCACCGTACGGCCGAACAGCAATGGAAATCGCGCCGGATCGTGGACTGCCACCGGAGTCAGTACGGCCTGCAACTGCTCATGAAAAACGGATTCCAGAAACTCCATTTGCCGTTCGTTCAACTGCCCCGCATGACGGCGCCGTATGCCCGCCTCTGCCAGCGCAGGCTCCATCTGGTCCAGGAACACCCGATACTGCTCGGCGGCCATTCTCTGAGCCCGCAGGCTGATGGCGTTCAACTGCTCCAGCGGCGACATCCCCGAACAATCCGGCGATGTTTCCCCGGAACGGATCGACATCAGCAGACTGCCCACCCGCACCATGAAAAACTCATCCAGGTTCGAGGCCGTAATGGCCAGAAAGCGGAGTCGTTCCAGGAGTGGCACACTGGTGTCACAAACTTCATCCAGCACGCGCTGATTAAATTCCAGCCAGCTCAGCTCGCGATTTGTAAACACATCCGTCAGTGATGACATAATTATCTTCCGAGCTCACGCCCCCGTGAAAATTGATCGCCACACAGCCCGTTCCGGCTCGGCTGCCTGCCACAATGAACCACCGCACAGAATCCCAAAGACACGTTACTCACTCGCCTCTTCCTGCTTTTCACCATGATCTTTTTACCGCGACGGCTCACGCAGCAGCACGCCCATACCAAACGTATCCTCAAACAAAGATGTCTTCTGACGAAGTTCCATTCGTTCCAGAGAAAGATCTCCGGCAACCCTGGTGGCCGTCAGCACCATACGGTTTTTCTCAATCGTGCATTCGATCTCACCAATCCGCTGCGTACCCGTGTGGTCCAGAGCCACTGCGACACGAAGAATGGCCGCCAGCCGGGAGACAATCACTCGACTATCCCGATCCAGCCGGGCAAAGAACTCATGCGTCGGTTTCGGTGCCGCTCGGCGATGATAACGAGCAATCAGGGCGACCAGTTGATGATCCAGGGAATTCAGCCCGAACAGCTCACTGTTCATGATCAGATAAAAGGAATGCTTGTGGTAGCCGGACAACCCCACAAACAGCCCGGTCTCGTAGAGCAGGGCAGCGGTGTACAGCAGCGTCTCGCAACGAGCATCCATCCGATGTTCAGACTGCAGGGCCATGAACAACTTGCGTGCCAGCTCCGCCACATGCCGGGCATGCTGCAGATCCACCTGATACTTACGCGCCAATTCCAGGGCGGAATTCAATATCTGCTCGCGAAAGTCCGCTGACCAGTCGTTGGTGCGAATCATTCCCTGCAGCAATGCGTCCCGCAGATTGAACCGCGTGATCAGCAGATACTCCACTTTCAGCAGTTCGGCCAGCCTGAGATTGGCCAGTAACGCCGGTACCAGCGTCTCCGCCTGCGACAATTCGATATGGTATTTCTGCATGATGCCGTCCACCGACATCGGCAGCAGTTTTTCCGTCAGGGAACGTAACTGCGAGACCGACAGACGCGTCAGCCGTGCTGGCTGAGGATCAATGTGCAGCAGTCTGGCCGCAAACCGCATGTCCCCCCCCAAAGCCACAATTTCCGGGGCCGTCCCAGCCGGAATGACGTCCAGCAGCGGCTCCAGCGTACGGTCAATCTGCCCCGTCATGATGTGCTCTGTATCCCACCGCGAGGCTTCGGACTGCAGCAGCAACTGCTGCAATCGCAGTGATCCCAGTCGATAAGGCTGGGCATGCAGAATGTCCTTGCCCTTCAGCACCAGCACTTCCGTATTGCCGCCCCCGACTTCCACAACCACCGTCGCTGAACCCGTCGCAATCGCCTCGTCACGCAGCAGCGGACGAACGCCCAGGTATGTCACGCGGGAAATCTCCGCGTCATCAATCAACTCGACCGCCAGACCCGTGGCAATGTAAATACGGTCCAGAACTTCCAGCCGATTCGTCGCTTCACGCACCGCGCTGGTCGCGATCACACGAATATATCGAGTCTCCGTGCACTGATACTCCCGCAACTTCCGGCGGTAGCTTTTCAGCACACGGATACATTCCTGCAGCGTCTTCCGCTGGATCTCTCCCGTGGTAAACGTGTCCTTGCCAAGGCTGACACCACGAACCAATTGCTCCAGCACTCGCACGTCCGGACCGCCGTCACTTTCACCAATCGCCATACGAATGGCAGAGGTGCCCAGTTCGATCACGGCGAGAGGGAACACACGCTTCAAACGGACCCCGTCCGCTCCGGACTCCATCCGACCCGGTCCTTCCGGGCGACTATTTTCCTGTCCACTGGTCATAGACACACTTCATTGATTCCACAGGAAACAGAATTGCAGGCTAGTCCACTATCCACTGCCCACCGCCCACCGCCCACCGCCCACTCGGACCACACGGGTCAGTCATCCCGCGATTTACGACGACGACCTTCCTGAACTTCCTGACGCACCAGCGCCGCTGCCCCGGTTGCCCCGGCATAATCTCCCAGCTCACTCACCTTCAACCTCGCACAGTCTGCTAATGAGGGCAGCACTGTTTTTTTCAACCCCTGACTGACGGCGTCGAGATACAAGCGGGGCATCGCCTCCACAAGTCCTCCACCCAGCACCACCACATCGGGTGCCAGGATGTTGATCAAACTGCCAATGCCACGGCCAACCTGCTCTGCCGCACGACTCACAATCTGCTCAATCACCTTGTCACCAAGAGCGATGGATTTCGCAAGCATGGAACTACGAATCCGCGAAATGTCCGTCCCCGCCAGCTCTCTCAGATGAGGCGCCTGACCTCGATAGACCGCCTTTGCGGCCTCCGCAGAAATCGCCAGTCGACTGGCCAGACCTTCCAGAGTCCCCGGAGGACCAGCGCCCGCCAACGGCCCCTCACTGGCCACCTGCAGATATCCAACTTCCATACAGGATGATCGAGTCCCCCGGAAAATCTGCCCCTCGTAAACAAATCCACCACCAATCCCCGTCCCGGGAAAAACGCCCAGGACCGAGCGGTATCCCTGCCCGGCCCCCATCACGTATTCCCCGAACACTCCCCCATCCACGTCATTGCAGATCACCGCCGGACATTTGAACTTCTTCGACAAATAGTCCTGCAGCGCCACATTCTTCCACCCCAGATTCGGGGCTTCCAGAATCATCCCCTTCTGCAGATCCAGCGGCCCCGGAACTCCCGCACCAATCCCCGCCACAGACTCCGCATCCGCCCCCGCTTCCTCCAGCGCCATCTGAATCGTTTCCGCGATCCGATCCATGCTGACAACTTCACCTTCGCCCGAACGCGTTTTTCTGCGTTTCTTAGCCAGCATCTTCAGCCGTTCATCAAACACCACGGCCAGCATCTTGGTGCCACCCAGATCAAAGCCAATCCAGTATCGCCGCTTTTCAGTA